>DATFLS010000591.1:0-6972 GCA_035267465.1 bacterium | reverse complement strand
CAGCAGCGGTCGGATCGTGATTTCCGGTTCGCATGCGAGTTGGTGCGCAACGGGTATATCGGAGAAGTGCAGAAAGTGGAGGTGGTCATTCCGGGGAACAATCGCACCACCGGTCCGACCTGGGAACGGATGCCGGTTCCGGAGGGATTTGATTATGACTTCTGGCTGGGCCCGGCTCCGTGGAAGCCGTATACCGAACAGCGCTGCCACTATCAATTCCGGTTTATCCTGGATTACTCGGGCGGACAGGTCACCAACTGGGGCGCCCACTTTCTGGATATCGCCCAATGGGGATTAGGAATGGATGACTCCGGACCGGTGGAAGTGTTTGGCGACGGCGAATTCCCGGAAACAGGATTGTTTACCACGGCAACCCTGGTGGATTTCACCTGTTTCTATGAAAGTGGGGTTGAGTTAACCTGCAAAACCGGGGGCACCGGGACCAACTTTATCGGGACGGAAGGGTCGGTGTTTGTCAACAGGAACCGGTTAGAAACCGAGCCTGCTTCTTTACTGGAGACCCAGATTAAACCGGATGAATTGCATTTATATGTCAGCACCGACCATCATCAGAATTTTCTGGACTCGATGCGCACCCGCAGAAAGCCAATTGCTGCTGTTGAAACCGGGCATCGTTCTGCCACCATCTGTCATCTTGGAAATATTGCCATGCTCACCAAACGGCGGCTCGAGTGGGATCCGGTTGCCGAGAGATTTGTCAATGACGAGGCGGCGAATCGGATGACCGGCCGGCCTGCACGCGCTCCATGGAAGAATATTTGAAGGACCGGAATCGGGGATCACAGGAAACGGAAGATATACCCTCATTGGACAGTAAGAATTAATCATTTGGAATTCGCAGCAGATACTTATAATATAACCGGAGCCTGACTGAAATTCAGTATTCAGAAGGAATAGAGATTCTACACCCGGACAAACGGGGGGAATTGCATACCTCGGTCGGGTTGTGTTCTCGAATTGCCAGAGATAATGCCACCGAGATCATGCAGATAAGCGGGTGATTATCCTCCTGATAAATACGAGATTATGGCTCCGCTGAAAATGAGTATGACTATTGGTTTACCAATGAAAACATAAGGAGTAACTGCAGTGTCGAATCAAACGAAGATATCTCGCCGTCAGTTTTTACAGTGCGCTGGTGGTATGGCCCTCGGAGCAGGGGTTGCCCCGATGGTTGTACCGTCTTCTCTGGCAGGGAAGTCTGCTCAGGTCCTTCCCGGCGACCAGGTTGTGATGGGGTGTATCGGAGTAGGCTGGCAGGGCACCAGCAATATGGAGAGTTTCCTCAGAGAATCAGATGTTCGGATCGTTGCAGTGTGCGACGTGGACGAAAATCATCTGCAGAATGCCAAACAGATTGTCGATGAACATTACGGTAATACGGATTGTGCCACCTACCATGATTTTCGGGAATTGCTTGCGCGGACTGACATTGATGCCGTCTCGCTGGGGCTTCCGGATCATTGGCATTCCATACCGGCCATACAGGCGGCCGAGCAGGGCAAAGACATCTATGGGGAAAAACCGTTGTCCCATACACTGAAGGAAGGCCGGTCGATGGTCACGGCGGTGGAACGCTACGGGCGGATCTGGCAGACGGGGAGCTGGCAGCGCTCCGAGTCGAATTTTCGGTTCGCCGCTGAACTGGTGCGGAATGGGTATATCGGGCAGGTACATACTGTGGAGGTTGGTTTACCTTCCGGGCACACCGATTTTGCGGGCACCAAGGGTCAGGATAAAATCCAGCCATCGCCGCCGGAACTGGACTATGAATTCTGGTTGGGTCCGGCGCCGTATTCCCCGTACATCAAATCCCGGGTGCACAAGAATTGGCGCTGGTACTATGATTTCGGCGGTGGGCAGCTGATGGACTGGGTGGGCCACCACGTGGACATCGCCCATTGGGGTTTGGGCACCGAATATACGGGTCCGGTGGAAATCGACGGGACCGGTGAGTTCCCGGAGGACGGGGTCTGGGATACGGCGACCAGGTATCGGGTGGATACCGTCTATCCCAATGGTGTCAAGCTGATTATGGCGGGTGGGCACGATGACATTTGTTTCGGGAGATTGGGAACCAAGTGGATCGGCGAGGATGGCTGGGTCTGGGTGGACCGGAGCGGCATTGATGCGGAACCGAAAAGCTTGCTGCAACAGACCATAGGACCCGATGAAATCCAGCTCTATAAATCGCCCGGGCACTGGCGGAATTTCATTGACTGCGTGAAATCCCGCAGGCAGACGATCGCCCCGTGCGAGGTGGCGCATCGCTCGGCTTCGCCTGGGCATCTGGGATTAATTTCCATGTTGCTGGAACGCAAAATCCGGTTTAATCCTGAGACAGAAGAAATCCTGGATGACCCCACAGCCACCCGAATGTTGGGAAATTCCATGCGCAGTCCGTGGGCGGTGTGATGACCGGCCTGAGCCAGGAAGACTTCCCGGTTCAACTAACGACTTCCGGCGGGGAATGCAGGGTGAAACCGCAATGAATGCAAATGGCGAGCGAAGCATGCAAATGTGTGAGATCAAGTAACAGAAACCTGTATACTATGAGTGATTCCCGATTATCCAGACGAGAGTTTCTCTCCCATACCCTTACCCTCTTCGGTGGCTCGCTTACTGTACCGGCTCTGTTGCCGGATTCTATTTTTGGCGCCCTCGCTCCCAGCGATCAGATCACCATGGGATTTATTGGCACAGGGAAGCAGGGAACCTACTTACTGCGGGCATTTCTGAATGAACCGGGAACCCGGGTGCTGGCTGTGTGCGATGTGGATCGGCTGAAACGGGAACGCGCACAGCGGGTGGCGAATGAGTATTATGCTCAGGAGCAGACCGCCGGCAGTTATCAAGGCTGTGACATGTATCTCGATTATCGGGAGCTCCTGGATCGGGATGATATTGACTCCGTAGTGATCGCCACCCCGGATCACTGGCATGCCCTCATGGTCGTAGACTCAGCCCGGTCAGGCAAAGATATCTACTGCGAAAAGCCGCTTTCCCAGACAATCGATGAAGGGAAGTCCATGGTGCATGCAGTGCGCCGGTACGGCCGCGTATTTCAGACCGGGAGTATGCAGCGGTCCTATCAACAGTTCCGGTTTGCGTGTGAATTGGTCCGGAACGGGTACATCGGAGACATCCGGCACGTGACCGTCGATGTGGGTGGTCCGCCCGAACTCTGTACCCTGCCACCCGAACCGCTCCCGGAGTATCTGGATTGGGACAGGTGGCTTGGTCCGGCACTCCGGAGACCCTACAATTCGGAACTCTCCCCGCATATCAGTAACGATATTTTCCCGCACTGGCGCAGTTATCGGGCGTTCGGCGGCGGGGGAATGACCGACTGGGGCGCGCATCATTTCGATATCGCTCAGTGGGCGCTGGGCATGGATCAGAGCGGACCGGTCGAAATCCATCCGCCGGATGAGCGGGGCTATGAGGTGCTGACCTACAGATATGCCAACGGCATCACCATGTCCCGCAATACGTTCGAAGAAGGCCACGGTGTTCTGTTTGAGGGTACGGACGGGAAAATCGTGGTCAACCGGAGCTATATCCAAACCTGGCCGGAATCTTTGGCAGAAGTCACCCTGGCGCCCGACGAAGTCCACCTGTACAAGAGCAATAATCATTACGCTGATTTCCTGCAGGCTGTCCGGAGCCGAAGCAAGCCCATCTGCGATATTGCGGTCGGTTATCGAACTGTGTCAGTGTGTCACCTCGGAAATATAGCGTATGAATTGAAACGCCCTCTGCACTGGGATCCCGCGCAGGCTAACTGTGTGAATGATCCCGATGCCGCCCGGTTACTCGGCAGAGCCTACCGGAAACCATGGAGATTATGATATAATCATGAGAAGCAAAAATATTTTGACCCGACGTGAATTCCTCCGGCGATCCGCCGGAATAGCCCTTACTACGCTCAGCGCACCGGCACTGGTGCCCTCGACCATCTTTGGCAAAGCCGGGCAGGTTCCGCCAGGTGAGCGAATTGTGATGGGTTGCATCGGGGTCGGAGGTCAGGGCACTTATAATGCAAGGGCATTTCTCAACATCCTGGAAGTGCAGGTGGTGGCGGTCTGCGATGTTGAGCGGGAAAGTGACCTCTATTACGGAGAGACCATCGCGGGCAGAGAGCCGGCCAGGCGCCTTGTGAATGAATTCTATGCCGGGAATCGGGGAGAAGTCAACTACCAGGGCTGCCAGGAATATGCAGATTTTCGGGAGCTGCTGGATCGGGATGACATTGATGCGGTCACCGTGTGTACTCCGGATCACTGGCACGGGTTGATTTCAGTCGCAGCGGCGGAAGCCGGCAAGGATATCTACTGTGAAAAGCCGCTCACCAACACCATTGCCGAGGGGCGCGCAGTGGTGGATGCGGTCCGGAAATACGGCCGGATTCTCCAAACCGGCAGTCATGAACGGTCCAATGACAGTGTCCGGTATGCCTGTGAACTGGTCCGGAACGGATATATTGGCAAACTCCGGCAAATCCGGGTGAACATGCCCAACAGTGATCCCCACCACGACCTGATTCGCCAATGGAATCAACCGCAACCGGAGATGCCGATCCCGGCCGGATTCGATTATAACATGTGGCTGGGACACACTCTCTGGGAACCCTACACGGAAAAGCGCTGTCATTTCTGGTGGCGGTTTATCCTGGAATATGGCGGCGGTGAGATGACGGACCGGGGCGCGCATATCATCGATCTGGCGCAGCTGGGGAACAATACCGATCACACCGGTCCGGTCGTTTTGAAAGCGAGAGGAAGCGCCCCGGATGACGGGCTCTATAATACCTTCCTTTCTTACGAATTCGAATGTCAGTACGAGAATGGAGTCACCCTTCTCGGCAGCAGTCAGCAGCCGCGGGGACTGAAATTCGAAGGGACCGACGGCTGGATTTTTATCCACATCCACGGAGGACGATTGGAGGCCGAGCCGGCTTCTCTGCTGACGACAAAGATCGGTCCCGAAGAAATCCACCTGGGGCGCAGTCCTGAACATCATGAAAATTTCATCAATGCGGTGAAGACCCGGAAGCAACCGGTGGCTCCGGTCGAGGTCGGGCATCATACTGCGACGATCTGCCATCTACTGAATATCGCCATGTTAACCGGAACTGAGCTCCAGTGGGATCCCGAGAACGAGCAAATAACGAATAGTCCGGAAGCGAATAAGATGCTTGCCAGACCCATGCGCAGTCCCTGGCATTTGTGATGTATTCGGAGAGATTGACCACAAGGAAATCTATTATTTCGTAAACACAAAAAGCAAGAAAGGACAGGTCTTATGACTGATAAGAATCAACCTCCTTCCAAAGGAAAGCAGAATATGTCCCGTCGGCAGTTTCTAGGGGCATCCGCGTTGGCTGCAGCCGGATTAACGGTAGTACCCCGGCACGTACTCGGGGGTTCAGGACAGATGGCCCCCAGTGATAAATTGAATATAGCCTGCATCGGGGTGGGCGGTATGGGCAGCAACAATACCCGGGAACTCGCCGAATTGGGAGAAAATATCTACGCGCTCTGTGACGTGGATTTCGATTATGCCGGCGAGACGTTCGATCAGTATCCCGAGGCGAAAAAGTACACGGATTTCCGGAAAATGTTGGACAATGAACCGGAGATAGACGCCGTGATGGTGGCGACCCCGGATAATAATCATGCCGCTATTGCCATCACCGCCATGAAGATGGGGAAACATGCATTCGTGCAGAAACCCCTGACGCGAACGATTTACGAAGCCCGTCGCATGGCGCAGGTGGCTGAAGAAGAAGGGGTGGCAACTCAGATGGGGAATCAGGGACATGCCATGGAAGGCACCTACCTGATACTGGAGTGGATCCGCCAGGGAGCCATTGGTGAAGTCACCAAAGTGGATACCTGGACGAACCGTCCCAGAGGTTACTGGCCCCAGGGAGCTGACGTCCATAGGCCGGCGGAAATTCCGGCGGTTCCCTCCACGCTGTCCTGGGATCTCTGGATAGGGCCGTCACCATACAGGCCGTATCATCCCGCATATCATCCTTTTGTATGGCGTGGCTGGTGGGACTTCGGCTCCGGTGCCCTTGGCGATATGGGCGCGCATATCATGGATCAGCCATACTGGGCGTTAGAACTTGGGATGCCGGAGTCGGTCTATGCCAGTAACACTCCATATAATGATCAGTCCTTCCCCCTGGGGTCCATGATTCACTATCAGTTCCCGGCAAGAGGGAATAAGCCGCCGGTGAAATTCACCTGGTATGATGGCGGATTACTGCCTCCGCGTCCGGACGATCTGGAACAGGATCGTCAGATGGGGGCCAGTGGCGGCGGCATGATCTTCTATGGGACCGAAGGGAAACTGATGGCCAGTGTCTATGGGAATAACCCACGGCTGATTCCGGAATCGTTTATGCGCGAAGTCGGTCCCCCGAACAAGACCCTCGAACGGTCACCGGGGATCCATGAGGAATGGGTGAACGAAGCCAAGGGTGGACCGAAGGCCAAGTCCAACTTCACCTATGCTGCGGCGTTGACGGAAACCATGCTGCTGGGGAACCTGGCGGTTCAGTTCAGCGACACCAACAAACGCCTGGAGTGGGATGCGGAAAATATGCAGGTTGCCAATCATCCGGAAGCAAACGAGTGGTTAGCACAGGTCCACGATTTTCGTCCCGGCTGGGGTGAGTTGATCGGATAAGCAACTCCATCAGATAAACGGGCAGGGGAGGAGCCCCCTCCCTGCCCGTTTTCTGCTTTCCATTGATATTCGAAAATCTAAGAACCGTCGTAAGTGAAACAGGAGATATCATCCATGGTGAAGAAAATCGCTGGAGTACCCGGTTTGATTGCGCTCTTACTTCTTCCGGTGATGACCATCAGTTGTGGCAGGAACCAGGAAGCCGGTGCGATCCCTTATAACCCTCAGACTGATGTATACAAAGGGTGGCGG
>DATFLS010000590.1:0-4926 GCA_035267465.1 bacterium | reverse complement strand
GTGCGCCACATGTTGATGATCAATTATTAATCGAGCACGTTTCCAGTAAAGTCTGTAAAAAATTTGAAGTGTCTGAGGGTGTAATCACGAAACGAATTTATAAGGAAGGCCTTTGGTCGGAGCTTGAATTCGACAAATTTTAACACCAGATAGTTACTAACAGATAGAAATCAATCGTGTATTTCCGGGTTTTCCACAGGACTGTTAGTACATGGGTCTGGAGTGACGAGCAATCGGCAATTTTTATCCCGACCTCCTCGATTCCGGCAACAAAGTTTGAGCCCTTGAACAGCAGGAGCCCACACCAGACTTACATTATAGATGCGTACAATCCTTATAAGGACCTAGGTGAGCAGAGAGCACCCTGCCTTTAATACCAAATGTAGACCGGTCATCTATTTAGTTTGGGGGAGGTGGGCCAAATCTGCGGTTATCTGTTGTTTCTGTGTCCATCAGTGTGCTATTTTCTGGCATCGGTTTCGCACAAAACATTCATCAGTGAGGTGCCCATGCTCCTGGCCATTGATATCGGCAACACGAATTCGGTGTTCGGAATTTACAGGGACAGCACGCTGCTCACCCGCTGGCGGTTGAGTTCCGGGCTCACCCGCACGGTGGATGAATCGTGGATCACCATCAAGCTGCTCTGCCAGGAGGGAGGTGTGCAGCCGGAGGATCTGGATCACGTGATCATCAGCTCGGTAGTGCCGAACGTGGGGAGTGTGTTTTCCACCATGACGCAGAAATACCTCCGGATCGATCCCATTATCGTGGATGCCGGCCTGCCCGTCGACCTGGAGATCCGGTACAAAGATCCCCGCCAGGTGGGGGCCCACCGGATCTGCAATGCGGTGGCCGGCAAGCATCTGTACCAGGTTCCCCAGGTGATCCTGGACTTCGGCACCGCCACCACCTTTGATGTGCTGGACGACTCCGGCGCGTATCTGGGCGGCACCATTATGCCGGGACTGGAGATCTCCGCCAAAGATCTGTTCACCAAGGCGGCCAAATTATTCAAGGTGGAACTCACCTTTCCTGATCACGTCATCGGCACCACCACCGAAGAGAGTATGCAGGCGGGAATACTGTACGGAGCGGTGGATGCGATTAACGGAGTGTTATCCCGGATCAAACAGGAGCTGAACACAGAGCAGATGGATGTAATCGTCACCGGCGGCATGGGACAATTAATGAGTGATCGTATTGACTCGATAACGGATTTTAATCCGGACCTGACTCTGGAAGGATTACGGTTGATTTATGAGCAGCTGGGTGGGTGAGTATAATGTACTTGTGAAAGTAAATACTAGAGAAACCACGAATTACACGAATGGACACGAATGAAAAGATAGAAAAGAGGAAAGAGAAAAGAGTTAAGAGTGTTCTGGCAGCCACAGATTCAAATCACTCTGTGTATGCAACTTGCCACTGCCAAACTATCCTTCCTATCTGCATACTGTTATGACTTATCCCTCTGATCATCCTCCGAGGTGAAAACGTCCAGCCATTCTTTGATTTCTGCCCGGCTGAGGTCTTCGGTCTGGAATTTTCTGGGCGTGGCGCCTTTCCTGCCGCGGGGAATCCGGAGAATCATGTTTATAAATCGCTCCGGAGTCATGGTATCACACCCGGTGCGGCGAACCCGGGAAAGGATGTTGCGGTCCCGGGTGACCACGGTAACATCAGGACTCCGCAGGTTCTCTGCCTTGTCGATAATATAGTCATCCGCCGTTTTACCGCTTCCGGTATAGACGATCATGGGCTGCCCGCTGTCCTGGAAGTCGTCGAAGGCGTCGGGGACCGACCGGGAGTCGTAGACGACGGTGGCGCTGACGTTGGCGGTCCTGGTGTAGAGATTCACCAGAGTCTCCAGTTCTTTCCTGGCGCGCTTCACATCTGCCTGTAAGACTTCTTCCAAGGATGGGACTGCGTGAAGCACGTTATAGCCATCGATGATATAATTCCGGGACATTATGACACCTCCTCAAGTATGCCGATGAACCGATCCATATCCGCCCGGGTATTATAGAAATGGGGAGCCACACGCAGCGCCCCCTCCCGGTAGGAGATGGTCACGTTTTTCCCGGATAACTTTCCGAAGATGCGCTTGTTTTCCTGGGGATCACCGCATGAAAATAAGAGTATGCCGGCACGTTCCTGATCCGTGAACGTGGTTTTCACTTCGTACCCCCTTTTCGGCAGTTCGTTCCGCAGATAACCGGTGATATCAAGAATATGCCGCTCGATTTTCTGCAGGCCCACTTCCTGCAGCAGCTGCACGGCTGCATGCATCCCATACGCGCCGATGGTGTTGGGCGTGGCCAGTTCAAATTGTTCCGCAGTGGGTTTCAGTTTTTGCTTATAGTCGTGAAAGTGAAAGGGATTCTCAACGCTCAGCCACCCGAGATAGGCCGGGGTGAGCCGTTCCTGAAGGGCTTCGGATAGATACAGGAATCCGGTACCTCTGGGGGACATCAACCATTTATGTCCGCCGGTGGCCAGCGCGTCACACCGGATGTGGTCCACATCCAGCGGGATTGCTCCCAACCCCTGGATGGCATCCACAATAAACAGGATGTCATTGGCGTTGCAGAAGTCGCTCACAGATGTAAGATCGGCGCGATAGCCGTTTAAATATTGCACGTACGATAACGAAATGAGCCGGGTACGCTCGGTGGTATGTTCGGCAAAATCCTCAATGGTGATCTTTCCGTCGGTTGACGGGAGATGTTTGATCGTGACGCCCTGTCGCCTCAGGTTCAGGAACGGATAGACATTGGCGGGGAACTCCATTTCGCTGAGCAGTATTTCATCGCCCTCTGACCAGGATAATCCGCTGGCAATAATGTTTAATCCGTGGGTGGTGTTCGAGGTGAGGGCGATGCGTTCCGGGTCGGCCCCGATTAATTCGGCCAGTGCGGACCGGAGCGCTGCGATTTCCTGCATATCGCGCTTAAAATTATTGATCCCGCCCCGGGTGCGGTCCGACACGTACCGGCGTATCGCTTCTTCCACTCGCAGGGACAGCGGAGAACTTGCCGCATGGTTGAGATACAGTTGCTCGGTGACAAACGGGAACAGGTCCCGGGCTGCTTCCAATTCCATAGGGACATAATGTAGAGAAAGCCAGGTTTATTATCCAGCGGCGGTTCGCTGAAATTCGAGAGTTTCCGCAGGCGCTCAGTTCCGGGCAGGCGGGGATTATCCATTGCAACCCCCGAATTTAGTTGCGATATTTGGATCACCGGCAAGAGATGTGCCGCATGGGTTCGCAGACCTGCAGAAGAGGTCACGCAGTCAACGTTCCGGCAATTCACAGGGATCCCGGAGGCAGGTACGAGATGGGAGCACATGCACACCAACTCGAACGCGGGAACCGAACCCGTCAGGAAATTCTTTAATGAGTGATTATGATGTTTGAAAGACGAGGAGTGTCATTGTGGGAATAAAGGGAACCTTAATCGGTGCCGGTCTCGGATGGGTCCTGGGCGGACCGATCGGCGCTATTCTGGGCGGAATGGTCGGCAGCCAGGTGGATGGATCCGGCGCCTCGATCTTTGACAGCGCCGGACGCCAGCAGAATAAAATGGGCGATATGATAGCGAGTTTGCTGGTCCTGTTCGGGTACGTCACCAAGGCGGATGGCCGCGTGCTCTCGTCGGAAGTGCAGTATGTGAAGCAGTTTCTGGTGGAAAATTTCGGCACTTCCTTCGCGCAGGACATGATGGAGATGTACAAGGACATCGTCAAACAGGAGTATCCCATAGAACCGGTGTGCCGGCAGATCCGCAATAATGTGCCTTATCACGAGCGACTGGAGCTGTTGCACCTGCTGTATGGTATTGCCCGATCCGATGGAGACCTGAACCAGGCGGAACTGGGGGCCATCGAAGACGTGGCGAATGGCATGCGCATCCAGCCGCGGGATCAGCAGAGTATCCGGGCCATGTTTACCGGCAACGGTTCCCGATCCGGCAGGAGCCGGCAATCGGCCTCTGCAGTGGAGAAGAATTCCTATGACATCCTGGGTCTGAACCGGCACTCCTCCGATGAAGAGGTGAAGGAGGCCTATCGCAAAATGGCCCGGAAGTATCATCCGGACAAGGTATCCCACCTGGGTGAAGAGTTCACTGCCCTGGCGGAGGAAAAATTTAAAGCCATCAATGATGCATATCAGAGAATTAAACAGGAGCGCGGCCTGTAAATTGTATCTCTGGCATCAGGGGAAGTCTTTCTCGGAGATGCGAGCCCCGGACAATTGCGCAATCCTCCTTATATACTGGTTCCGGATATCACACAGAAGTAAACGGACCCGGTGATTCGAATAGAGAACGCTCGTGTCACAATCGATGGGATGAAGGACAGTATGTATGCCGTTGCCTACCGCTGGAAAGTACAAATGAACGCCCCGAGAACCTGCCGCTGCAGGAGTCGTCCCTGGAATATCGGTTTATTGCTGGTCATTGTATGGAGCACGCTCGCGGGGTGCAGCATGCGATCCCTGGCTATGAAGAATATGGCCAACACGTTTGATAACGCCCTGAGTGTGTATGCCTCGGAGGAGGATCCGGCGCTGGTGGAAGACGCGATGCCGGCCACCCTGAAGCTGATTGAGGTGTTTCTGGCGAGTACGCCGGAAAATCCTCAACTATTGACCACGGCCGCCAGCGCGTTCACCATGTATACGCATGCCTTCCTCATGGAAGAGGCAGATCGCATCGAGGATACCAACCTAACCCGGGCGCGCGAATTACGGCAGCGCAGTAAGCATCTCTATCTGCGGGCCAGAGATTATGGGCTGGACGCACTGGAGGCGCGCTATCCGGGATTCCGGACCGGCGTGCGGAAGAATCCCGAGCAGACATTGCAGCAGGTCACCGGCCGGGATGTCCCTTTACTGTATTGGACGGCTGCGGCCTGGGGGAG
>DATFLS010000589.1:0-7671 GCA_035267465.1 bacterium | reverse complement strand
CCTTCCGGAGATCTGACCACCAGCCCCCGGCGGCGTATCGTCATCAGGCGGGAGATCGCCCGGCTGAGGCAGGGCGATGCCTTCGAAAAACGGATGGCCTGCGAATTGGACCGGGCCTATCAATATGCAGCCATAGATACCTGTGCAACGGACGGGCTCTGCAGCACTGCCTGTCCGGTGGATATCGACACCGGCAAACTGATGAAATATTTCCGCAGTACAAAACATACCGATCGTGAGAAGCTGCTTGCCGACTGGTGCGCGGACCATTTCGGGCTAATCACTCACGGACTGCGGTTTGTATTAACAGCTGCGGAGCAGATAAGAAACGCCGCGGGAGGTGAGCGGTGGGACCGCTGGCTGGCGGGAATCCGCAAGGCAACCGATGGTTTCCTGCCCGGGTGGAATCGGTACATGCCGGGTGGAGCTTTTTCGGGCATACCGGAAACCAGCGGTAGTGCTGCAGATTCGGATGTGATTTTCTTCCCCAGTTGTCTCTCCAGAACCATGGGCAATCTGCCGGGCGAGGTGCACTCGCTTTCAACCAGTGAGGCATTTTTTGCAGTGCTGGACAGAGCCGGAATCCCCTATCGCCTTCCCGGGAACCTCAACAAACTTTGCTGCGGCACCCCCTGGAGCTCCAAGGGCTTCCCGGATACGTTCCGGAAAATGGCGGAGCGTATGACCGCGGCTCTGTGGACTGCCACCGATCAGGGGCGGATTCCGGTGGTGACAGATACCAGTCCCTGTTCCTATACCATGTTACATTATGATGAAATTTTAACCGGAGAATCGCTCCGGAGGTGGCGGGCGCTTCAGATCTATGATATCATCGAGTATTTACATGACGCGATACTGCCGAAACTAACGCTCCGTCAGATACCGGGGATAGTGGTATGCCATCCGACATGCAGCACGGTCAAAATGGAACAGTCAGCGATGTTGCTGAGCATTGCACAACAGTGTTCAGAGCAGGCTGTGATTCCTCAAAACCATGGCTGCTGTGGGTTCGCAGGAGACCGGGGATTGCTGTATCCGGAGCTGACGGAATCAGCGACACGAATGCAGGCGGAAGAAATCCGTGCTCTCCGGGGCAACATCAAGGGCTATTACTCCACTTCACGGACCTGTGAAGTGGGCATGAGCAGCGCCACAGACCGGCCGTATTCCTCCATTATCTATCTGGTAGAGCGGGCATCACGGCCTGTATGACCCCCGCCCTGTACGTTTACTTCGGAGTGCATTGAACGAAATACAATACTCTCAAAAAGTGGTCCTGGCTTGCATCTTCCAATCAGGATGGACGCAGTACAATGCAGGTTAGGTAAATAGATCTGTATTTCTATGGTAACATTAATTAACATTAGATGAGATAAATAGAAGTTAATTCAGTAGTAGGTAGATCATCATGAGTGAAACGAGGATATCAAAAGAAAAGAAAGATTCGATAATTAAGCATTTAGGTACTTTGAGATCACGTGATGATAAAATCCATGTGATTTCAAAGGAAGGTAGATGGGCGGTAAAAAAAGAAGGTCGTAGCAGAGCCTACCGTGTTTTAGATACAAAGAAAGAAGCAATAAAGACAGCGTGTAGTATTACCAAACGTAAACCCAAATGGGAAATTGTAGTCCATAAAAAAGACGGAACTGTAGAGGCCCGGTTACCTCGTTATAACAACCAATAGTGTTTTGACCAATTCAAATAGTTACTTAAAGAATATATTTATCAACTGTCCTTTTGATGATGAGTATAAATCTCTTCTAAACTGCCTACTTTTTACAGTCATTTATTGCGGATTTGAACCTAAAATTGCCTCTAGTCGTACCGATTCAGGCGAAGTGAGATTCAATAAAATTAAGTATTTAATAAAAGATTCTTTTTTTAGTATTCATGATCTATCAAGAATGGGGCCGATTGAAGAGGGCGAACTACCACGTTTCAATATGCCTTTCGAACTAGGGGTGGATTTTGGATGTAGAGAATATGGAACTGAAGAACAATCAAATAAAAAGTTCTTGGTTCTAGATAAAGAGCAATATCGATATAAACAAGCTCTATCAGATCTTTCTGGTCATGACTTCAAATCACATAAATCTGATCCTGAGACCTTAATCAGGAAAGTGAGAAACTGGATTTGGGAAAGCGTCGAGGAACCTATTCCTAGTGCAAATACAATATGGCAAGATTATAACGAGTTTTATGATGATTTTCTAACCGCGACTAGAGAGCAAGGTTATAGTGAGGCAGATATTCAAGATATGCCCGTTGCTGAAATGATAGATTTTATGAAAGAATGGAAATCAAGTTAATGAGAGTATGTCAATAGTCTCTCTTTTTTTCCTAATCCAGCGTTGCACCGGACGCCTGGAGCCGAGTCGATTTGAGCATTCCAGATTTTTTTCCAAACTTCAGTCAATTTCAGTGAATTTCGAGGGAAAATTTTCGTGTAGTTCGGTCCAGAAACTTCAGATCACATTTCAAAAGCTGAGTTCAATATCGGATATTAATCACAGGGCGCCGGTAAACGCTGCTGATATCAAGTAGATTTCCGCTCTCCTGTATCTTTTTCAAGAATCATTTCTCCGAATAGTGCGTTAATGGCTGATTAAACAAATCAACTTAGAAAGTCATTCTATACACATGGCACAAGTCGTCAGTTATCGAACTGTACGAATCATACTGGGAAGTATTTCGTTGGCCGCATTATTATTCCCTGTCAGATGCGGAAACCGGCTCTTTCCCGAGCAGGTTGAACTGAACCGTTCCTGGCATTTTCAATATGACCCCGGCAATAACGGTATGCAGCAACGATGGTATTCTTCGACAACCTCCCTCGCCGGTTGGGTCACGGTGCCCGGTGGAAGTTATTGGGATAAAACCTATGACGGCATCGGCTGGTTCGCCCGGGACGTCCGGCTCCCGGAGCTTCGATCCGATCGAAGTATCGCGCTGGTGATCACCGGGGCTGACGACAGGATCAGCGCCTGGGTGAACGACAGCCTGGTCATCGACCGGGCGGCTGGCAACCAACTGGTATATGCCGATATTGCGACCGTCTATCAACCCAACCGGAAGAACCGGTTTGTGATCATGGTTGAAGATACGGGGGGCGCAGGCGGTTTAACCGGTGATGTGTATATCCGGAAGTATCTCACTCCGCAGGAAATAGGAAATTGATTCTCATCTCTTGCGGATTCCTTGTATATTGAACATTTAAATATTCGAAGTCGAACGGCATCGGAAGTCGGGTTGTTTTTACATCAGGTGCAGATTTAAACAAAGGGATTGACGATCTATGAGGCTAAGCACGACTACCCGTAGTTCTTTCCGGAAGTTGATCTCCGATATGGCACTTAATGGTTTGTTATTATTCGGATTAAGCGGGATCCTCCTGTCCCAGCCAGTCACTCATTTACCCGAATTCCATCTCCCGGTTCCTGAAGATTCCGGCAGTGCCTATGTGTACAGCAATCAACTGGACAGTTACTGGTCTGGCCACACGCACAGGTATCACGACCAATCCGACCAGGGATGGAATTACCGGCATCAGATGATTCTCCGGGATATATTTATTGCGATAGGCGGTCAGCGCCTGCCACGGGAAAGTGCCCATTCAGTCGTCACACCGATCCGACTTTTACGTAGTTTCCCTGAACAGGGTGTCAGGGAGCATCTGTATTTTTTGCGAGGACGACGCACCCTGGTGATCGAACTCATCACCGATACGACCAAATCGGTGACAGTTATACCGGCATTCCCACGCGATTCGGTCCGGATTGAAATTCAATCGGATGCAGTCCGGGTAATCCAGAATCGGTTTGTTACCCCATCCGGTCTCCCGCTGTCGATGTTTCTGGAGATTACCGGGCCAGGTACCTGGCAGCGGCTGGACAGTACAGTCATCGAGGCAGAAGAAGTTCCCCCGGCAATCAACCTGCCGATCCGCTGGCAGGGCACCGTAACCGATACGTGCCGGATCTACATTACCGTGGCAGACGACCTCGAGCACCATGAAGCGGAAATGGACGCTTGGTCCGCTTCCCTGGCGGAGCAGGTAAGAGAGACCACTTCGCTGGCAAACCAGCTGCGCACCGACAATCCGGATGTTAACCAGGCCGTGTTCTGGGCGAAGTATCAGCTGCAGAATCTTCTCACTTCCCTGTACGGTCGAATGTTACTGACAGGCATTCCGGAGAACGGATGGTACTCGGCGAGGGAGGCGCTGTTGAGTATTCCGGGAGGCTTACTGGTCACGGGCGATTTCCGGGTTGCAGAGCAGATCATCAGGACTCTGGCCGAGCGCCAGATAACAGATCGAAGCGATAAAGATTACGGGAGAATTCCCAGGAGGTTTCTGCCCGGTTTCAGTGACTACCAGGCTGCTGACGTGACCCCTCTGATGACCGTCATGCTTTACAATTACCTCCGCTACAGCGGCGATTTTGCGTTCGCCCAGGAGATGTACCCATTGGTCTATCATGGAATTGAGGGTGCTCTGAAATACCGGGTTTCTGGAGAAGGACTTCTTCTGCACGGCGAGGCAGACACCTGGATGGACGGGATGAGCGGGGACGGGCCGACTGCTCCGCGGGGCGATCGGGCGGTAGAGATTCAGGTGCTGTGGTACCGGCAACTCACAGCGGGCACAGCCATTGCCCAGGAATTGGGGTTTGAAGAAACCGCCGATCGCTGGCAACAGGAGGCGAAACAGGTGCGGACAGATTTCAATGCCCGATTCCGGAATCTGGAGGAAGCCGGTCTGTTCGACCACCTGAACAGCGATAATACACCCGACAGTTCATCCCGACCGAATCAAATCTTTGCGGTAAGTTTGGCTGATGATCTGGTCTCTCCGGAATACCAGGGACAGGTGGTTCGCTCGGTCATGCAGCAGAACACGTATCCCCGGGGAGTGAGCACCCTGGCGCATTCCGAACGGAATTTCCATCCTTATCTCTCGTTACCTCCGTTGTATACATCAAATCAGGCGATTTATAACGGCGTCATCTGGCCCTGGCTGAGCGGACCGGTGATCTCCGGGTTAGCAAAGTTCGGACAGATAAACACTGCATACCGATTAACTGATACACTTACTCAGCAATTATTGCACCGCGGCATGATCGGATCGCCGGGAAAAGTACGCGCTGTCTTCACACGGGATTTACTGCCGGAGCGGTTGCGGCCGGCAACAAAGGTGACTCCCAATCAGATGCAGGCGTATGGACCGTCGCTGGCGGAATATGTTCGCACCTGGTACCAGGATTATCTGGGAATTACCCCTGACGCGTTTACCACTGAACTCATGCTCTCACCGCAGTTGCCGGAGGAAATCACCCGGGTGCAAGCACAAACCCGGATGGGCAGCAGAACTATTGCCATCGGCTACGAGAGGTCGGAAAGCCGGTTCTCATTTCACCTGCGAAATGACGGGGAACCGGTGAAAATTCAATTGCAATTGCGGCAGGGCGATACGCTTTATACACTTCCCCGGCCGATTCAATTAGCCCGCACCCCGGTGCCGATTACCATCCATTTTCAATATGATGGAAAACGGTTCACCCTCGATGATCTGAATCTGAACACCACATCAGCCGTGACTCGATTCCGAACGTCGCTCTGTGAACCGCTTGAGTTTGCCTCTCCCTCCCTCGACACCAGTCTGCCGGCGTTTTCGGAACCGAATCATCCGCTGCTCTCAGGTGCTCAGGCGACTCATCAGTATTATACCGCCCGGTCGATAGTCGACGTAAAAGACGCCACCGGAGACGATTTGGGTCCCGGAGCGGTGTATCAATATCCCACCCATCCCTCGTTTGAACCGGGCATCTTCGACCTGACGGGATTTGCCGTGCGTACCGATGATGCCTACGTGTACTTCGATCTCTATTTCAAAAATGTACTCCCGCCGGAGAGACCGGAAGAGTTCGGTCTGCCCAACACCTTTGTGGCGGTGGGTATTCACACTGGTGACGAAAAAGGACACGGGCAATTCGGGTACAATGCAGAGTACCAGGTTGAGCCGGAGTCACCCGTGCAGTATATCCTGTATATCGGAAACGGCTTCCGGGTGGTCAATCCTGCCGGTGAGACTTTGGTGGAATTTATCCCGGGCACCGGACAGTATTCTCTCATAGATCGGGAGGAGAACAAGCTCCACGTAGCAATTCCGGTGGAATATTTTCCCCAGGTGAAACAGTGGTGGAAGTATACGGTGATTGTCGGCGGTAGAGAGACCCGCGGAAATGGAGAGTTCGGGGCGTTTCTTCCCGTGAACAACACGCCATGCCTGTGGTATGGAGGCGGCAAATCAGATTCCGGAGCGCCCAATTGGTTTGACCTGCTCCGGGTCGGATTCGAGTGAGCGTTCCAGCTACCATACTCCAGTGTCGGACTTCCGGGATCACAGGGAGGACGGATATTCTGTTTTGTAAAACAGTCTCTTCATTGTAGATTATTTTACTATGATGAGCGTCTTAAAACAGTCAAAGATACCGATACTCATCGGCTTTCTGCTGCTGGGCATCGATTTTCTGACCAAATGGATAGCCAACATCACTCTGTCCGTGGAAAGCACGGTGGACACAGCACTGCCGTTCTGGAACTGGTATCTCACGTATAACGAAGGGTATCATTACATCTTTGGCGAGCTGGCGCACTTCCGAATCACCCAGACCGTGGGTTTGATTGCAGTGATCGTGCTCATCTGGATTATGGCCCGGCAGCGTGCGGATCTCCGGGCGGGCAGCGCGCACCGGGTGCTGTTTGGAATCTATATCAGCCTGCTCATCGGGGCGACTGGTAATCCCTGGGAAACTCTGGTACTTGGCCGGGTGACCGATTACTTTATTTTTACGCCGCTGCCCTGGCCTTCGAATCTCGCAGATCAATATATCAATCTGGCGATTTATGTTTTTATGCCGATCTGGATTGTGCTCTCTATCCTCGAATCCCGGAGAAAGAAAAAGGCCGAACGGGAGGAGCTGCAAACCTCGACGGTAGAGCCCGAAGAGTCTTCATAATATCTCTGTTTTTGCTTATATATAAGCGTAACCGTTAATTCAGCGCCGGAGGTGATGTATGCGTGCGATGGTCCTACACGATCAGCAGGCGATTGAGAAACACCCACTGCAGCTGGACGATATCGAAGTCCCCGAACCCGGGCACGGGGAAGTGCGCATCAAGGTGCGTGCGTGTGGTGTGTGTCATACCGATTTACACGAGGTCGAGGGAGATATCGATCTCCCCGGGCTGCCGGTGATACCCGGGCATCAGATCGTGGGCGTCATCGATGATCTGGGAGAAGGCGTGAGTGATTGGACTCCCGGCACCCGGGTGGGTGTTCCGTGGTTATATTCCACCTGTCAGGAATGCAGGTTCTGTGAACGCGGACTGGAGAATCTCTGCGAAGATGCGAAGTTCACCGGGAAAGACGTGGATGGTGGTTATGCAGAATATATGATTGCTCCGGAAGATTTTATTTATGCTGTTCCCAGAGATTTTCCCGACCTCCAGGCGGCGCCGCTGCTGTGTGCCGGGATTATCGGATACCGGGCGTTCCGGCTGAGTGAGGTGGAGCCGGGCCGGAACCTGGGGATCATCGGCTTCGGCGCGTCAGCCCATGTCACTATCCAGGTCGCTAATTCCCAGGACTGTCATGTCTATGTTTTT
>DATFLS010000588.1:0-6799 GCA_035267465.1 bacterium | reverse complement strand
TTCAGGCAATCTGGGACCCTGGCCACTCCCCAGCTTTGTGGAACGAGGCCGAATCAGGTTCGCTTCCGCTGCGGCTCGCACGGCCGGCTCATAAGGCGTCACACCTCGGGTCACCCCTGGCTGCGCTGACTCGACTCCCTGGTCCACAGGCACTTGACATGGTAGACTCCTTTCAGTCTACAAGGGAGCCCAGACTTCGCCTGGCGCTCCAAATTATCACAAATTATGGAAACAACGAAAAAATACACAGGCTATTGTGTAAAAAAATACGAATAGCGATTATATTTCTAAGATGATAAATGCAAAAGATTTCCGCTACACTTTTTAGACCAGACTCATATATATATGGTACGTGTTCCTAACTTTTTCCGGAATACAGGACAAGTATTTCAGTATTTCTTTGCGCCCTTCACGCTCTCTACAGAGTCTCATTGAAATGTATTAAGCCGTGATGCCTGTATTGCCGGTTGTGAAACCATGAGGTCCTCCATGTCAATGATGAAAGCATTAGTCAAACAGCGGCCCGAATCGGAAAAACAGTGGAAGCAGGGGTTGGAGTTAGTTGAAAAACCGGTGCCGGAACTCCAGCGCGATGACGAAGTGAAGGTGAAGGTGGTGAAGGCGGCTATGTGCGGCACGGACATCGGTATCTATCAGAGCCGGGATTCGCTGAAGGCGGAAATGATGGAGAACAGGCAAAGTGAAGTGATCACCGGTCATGAGTTCTGCGGCGAGGTGGAGGATGCCGGGAAGCTGGCCAGGCTGCATCTGGCCCGTATGCTGCATGAACGATATGTCAGCCATGAGGAGGATGAACCGGTCCAGCACTTCATCAGGGGACGGCCCTTCGAACAGCTGGCAGCCGATACGGATTTCCTGGATTTCCTGCAGGAGTACTTCTATATCACCTCCGAGATGCATATCGTGTGTGGGGTGTGTTATTCCTGCCGGACCGGGAACGGGCATACCTGCAGAAACACGGTCATTAAAGGGGTGCACGAAGACGGGATTTTTACTGAATATGCGGTTGTTCCTGCCAATAACACCATGTTGATCCGGAAAGGAGAGATTCCCCCGGAAATTATTGCATATATGGATGCGTTCGGGAATGCCGTCCACACAGTGCAGTCCATAAATACCATGGGTGCAACTGTCGCGGTGCTCGGAATCGGTGTCCAGGGATTAATGGCGGCGGCCATCACCCGCTGGTGCGGGGCCTCCTTTATTGTCGCCACGGACTTCTCCAATCCCGAACACGGTTATACTCCGGAGAAATTGGAACGGCAGCGCTTTCAGGTGGCGAAGAATATCGGAGTCGATATCTGCTTTGATATGGCCCGGCCCAATGCGCATCAGAACCTGGTGAATACGGTGATGAACGAAACCAACAGCAATGGCGTGGATGCGGTGTTTGAGATGTCGGGAGCGGCCGGCGCCTACAACGACGCCCTGGATATCATCCGAACCGGGGGGACGATCTCCCTGCTGGGGCTGCCCGATAAAGATATCGAAGTGGATTTCAGCGAGAAGGTGATTTTCCGGGGCATTAACATCAAGGGCATTATCGGACGGAATATGTTTCGCACCTGGGAGACCATGTATCGTCTCCTGAAGTCCGGAATGGCCGACCTGATGCTGGAGAACGGGTTTGTGAGTCATGAGTTCACCCTGGACGAGTACGAACAGGCCTT
This sequence comes from bacterium, assembly GCA_035267465.1. Classification (GTDB taxonomy): domain Bacteria; phylum Fidelibacterota; class JAANXI01; order JAANXI01; family JAANXI01; genus DATFLS01. Next base: position 5,108 of record DATFLS010000588.1, on the reverse strand, counting down.
CCACGTACACGAATCCGGTGATGCTATTAAGGTTATTCTGGTTCCTTGATTTTAATTGTCAATCGTCGGGAGCGATACGGGAGAAGGGAAAAGGGAAAAGGGAGAAGTGAAAAGTGAGAAGGGAAAAGTGAGAAGGGAAACGACAGTTGGCAGTGGGCAGTTGGCAATGGACAGGGAGAGAATAAGCAAACCACAGTTACTCCGGAGGGGCCGTATGTTCTAGCAAACAAAAGCCCAACCCTTTTTCCGCTCAAGCCTGCCCGGCCCTCGATGGGCGGAGCGAACCGTCTAACTTACCAGCTATATTGGATTTTGAAGTTACACTTTGCTGTCCGTTTGAGTCTGTGGCACCTGTTTAAGGGGGCTGGCTGTTGTATGATTGCGTATTGAAATATTGATTCTTGCTTTCCTTATCTGTGGTCATCTGTGTCGATCTGTGGCTATTCTCCGGAGAGGGATTGGGTTGAGGTATCGGTGTTTTGAATGCTTGAATGATTAGCTGAACTCCGAAAGCACCTCCAGTACGTAATCGATATCTGCTTCGGTATGGGCGGCGTTTATCTGGAAGCGGATGGTTTCATCGCCGCGGGGGACCACCGGAAAAGTCAACCCGACCACCAGGATGCCCTGCTCGAAGAGTGCCTTAACGATAGACCTGGTTCTCCGGGTATCCCGGATGACCATCGGCACAATGGGATGCGGTCCCGGAATCGATTCGAATCCCAGCGATTGGAGCCCGTCCCGGAATTGTGCCGTCCGCTGATGAAGGCGCCTGAGTCGTTCCAGTCCCGCCTCGCTGTCCAGAATGTCCAGGGCTTTGGTGGCGGCAGCACAGTCGGCCTGGCTCAGGGGATTGGTGTAGATATAGGTGTCCGCTTTCTGGCGCACGGCTTCGGTCAACGCACCGGAGGCGGCGATGAATCCGCCGTTCACTCCCAGGGCCTTCCCCATGGTTCCGACGATGACGTCCGGCCTGGCATTCGTGAATTCGGCCGTGCCCCGCCCGGTCTCCCCGTAAGCGCCGATGCCGTGGGAATCGTCCACGATGGTGATGACACCGTCCCGAAACCGGTCCTCATACCGGGCGGTTCGTTCGGTGATCTCGTCAATGGGAGCATAATCGCCCCGCATACTGAAGATACCATCAAAGATAACGATGACCCGCTCAATGTGTTCGGGCACCTCCTTTAGGCATTGCTCCAGTCCATCCATATCGTTGTGAGGATAGATCCCCTTGTTCCCGGACGGCACCCTGGCAATGCGCAGGGCCCGGATAATGCTGTTGTGGTTCAGTTCGTCACCAATCCAGTAGGTGCGTTCGGTGTTGATAGTGAGTGACAGTCCCAGGTTGGCCGTATACGCCGAGTTGAAAATTTTACACGCCGGTGTCCCGGTAAAATCCGCCAGCCGTTGCTCCAGGGTGACATGAGGCTGAAACGTTCCGTCGATAAACCGGACGGCTCCCGGGCCGACTCCCAGCGATGCGGTGGCGTCGTCCGCGGCCTGGATTAATTCGGGATGGTTGGACAGCGACAGGTAACTGTTGGAATTCAGCCGGATATACTCCCGGTCGAAACCCGCCAGCTTATACCGGGGCCCCCACCCATCTCCGGGCGGAATATATTCCGTAATCACCCGTTCGGGATCCTTGGCCCGCCCCTCTTCTTCCAGCTGCCGAACTTCCTCCTGCAATGCCTGATTCAGGTGCGTGAGAGACATAGGACATGCTCCCTTATTTTACAATTCTGTTCACGACAGACAACAATGTAGGGCAAATTCGGAAAAAGTAAAAGGCGGGAGTGCGCCCTGCAGAGGTCCGTGGCTATCCCCCTCACCGGTACTTCTTATGCCACAATTCTCCCAGCGATTGTAACACGCAGCGTCAGGTATGCCAGGGGAGATGATCGAGATCCGCGTTACCGCCGGATAGGATCACTCCGATCCGCAGGCCCTGAAATCGTTGATGTTCCAGCAACACTCCCAGCGAAACCGCCGCCGAGGGTTCGACAATGATTTTCATGCGTTCCCAGATAGCCCGCATGGCTGCGATAATCGCCGATTCGCTGACCGTCAGAATATCATCAACGTAAGATTGAATGATCGGAAAGGTGAGGTCGCCCAGGGATGTCCGCAGGCCGTCGGCAATCGTGGAGGGATGTTCAGCAGGGATAATGCGCCCGGCCCGCAGGGAGCGATAGGCGTCGTCCGCCCCGGCCGGTTCGGCGCCAAACACCTTGATTTCGGGGAACCGGGTTTTCACTGTGAGCAGGGTTCCGCTCAGCAGACCTCCCCCGCCCACCGGAGCGATGAGCACATCACAGTTTGCCTGATCCTCCAGGAATTCCAGGGCGGCCGTTCCCTGTCCGGCAATCACCCGCTCGTCATTATACGGATGGATAAACACCGCGCCGGTTTCCGCCACAACGCGATCGAGGGTTCGTTCACGGTCGGCGAGCGTCGGCTCACAAAAGGTGATATCAGCGCCGTATTCTTCGACAGCGGCCCTCTTCACGGCCGGCGAATCGGATGGCATCACCACGTAAGCGGGAATGTCCCGCAGTCGGGCAGCCAGCGCCACCGCCTGGGCATGATTGCCCGAGGAATGAGTGGCCACTCCCCGGGCGGCTTCCTCCCGTGAGAGCGAGAAGACCGCATTGCAGGCGCCGCGGAATTTAAACGCGCCTGCCTTCTGAAAATTTTCACACTTGAAATATAACTCGGATCCGGCCATGGTATTTAAGCCGGCGCAGGTCATGACCGGAGTCCGGTGGGCATAGGGTTCGATGCGTCCGGCGGCCTGCCGGATATCATCCAGAGTCGGAAAGGTGCGGTTCATTTAGAGCGCCCGCCTACATGGCCTCAGATAACTGCCGGGCCGTCTCGTTCACCGATGCCCACACCCGCAGCAGATTCTCTCCGCAGATCTTGCGAATGTCCTCCACCGTGTACCCCTTCCTGAGCAGACGATAGATCAGGTTGGGATATTGTGAGGCGTTCTCCAGACCCACCGGGACCGAACCCACACCGTCAAAATCCGAGCCGAGACCGACATGTTCCACCCCAACCAGCCGAACCACGTGGTCAATGTGCTCCACCGCGTCCTCTATACGGGCATCTTCCAGCGGATGCTGCTCGTCATATCGATCGATGAATTCCCGCGCCCGTTCGTCATCTCTGGCCAGATCGTGTTCAAGCAAATAGTTCTGAACAACTTCGTTCCGCTCATCCGCCCGGGCGCGATATTCGTTGCTGACGAAATAGGAACCGAAATTAATCTGGATTACTCCGCCGTTTTCGGCCAGCAGGCGGATCATCTCGTCGCTCATATTCCGCTCGAAGCCGGGCAGGAAGTGCCGGCAGGAAGAATGGGAAGCAATAACGGGCGCCTCGGAAAGCCGTATAACCTGATAAAAGGTGGAATCGGTCACGTGGGAGATATCGATCATCATTCCGATGCGGTTCATCGCCGGGATGAGCGCTCTGCCAAAGGGGCTCAGACCATTCCACGTGTCGGCGGTCGTATCGTATGAAGAGTCGCAGATGTGGTTATCTTTGGAATGGGTGAGCGTAATGTAGCGGATACCGCGATCGTAAAAGTACCGCAGGTTCTTGAGGGCGCCTTCGATGGGAGCGCCGTTTTCCATACCCATGGGCAGAGAAATCAGCCCTCTTTGGAACTGAGAGCGAATATCAGCGGGTGAGACAGCAACTGCAAACATCGCTGGAGCGCTGGCCGCGACAGAATCGACAATGTCGATCAGGTGGTCCGCTTCGCTTTTGGCGCCGTTATTCTGAAATTCGGGTGCTACATATATCGACATAAACGCCGCGTTCAATCCGCCCTGGTTCGCCCTGGGATAGTCGAAATGATTCTCGGTCATCCGGGTGATATCATCCTGATTATTTTGTACATGCAGCGGAGCATCGATATGAGTGTCGATGATGAGCAATTCCTGAGCCAGGCTGTCGGCCCGAGCGCGCAACGCTGCCTCGTTACTGCTACCTGGCTGTCTCTGGCAGGAAAGAAAAAGCAGCAGGATCAACCAGAGTATGTGTACCGGAACCAAGTTCTTTCGCTTCACCATACCTCCTGATGGCTTAATGGATCTGAGGACTAGGAATCGGAGATAGTATAGAAAAAATTCCGGGGGAATGGAAAAGATCTTTTCCCGGGACACTCCTATGAAAAATATGCATGTCTGGTGAGAACTGCCGAGTATTCGACGCTTTGAATTCCCATATCCAATCTGTATCTCTATTATGTTGATTGACTTTACGCTGGTACTGGATGAACAAATAATTATCAGGTTTACTGTTTTTTATAATTTGGTATCAATACGAATGGTTCCTGTCGCACCGGTGGTTCGCGCGGGCATCCACAGGAGATGCTCCGCATAAGGAGTCCCGAAGATTTCCCTCCGCTCCGGGCGATGATTTCTATTCTCTGCCCCTGCGATATGCTATTTCGTACGTATAGTCAAGAGAATTACATACTGATCTACACATGCCTTATATCCTCTTCACTCGTTTACGTTTGCTATCCCAGAGAGCACAGTATACATTACATTTGTACATTAACCTGTATATAAAACGAACAAGTATGGAACGAACACAAATTTATCTGACAAAAGAAGAACGCGAAGCCCTGAAGTTATTATCGGAACGCACAGGCCAATCACAGAGTGCCCTTATCCGCCAGGCTATCGATAGGTACGCTGGACAATATTCAGAAGAAAAAAGGAGCCAATATCTTCAGAAGGCCAGAGGTATCTGGAAGAACCGGACAGATGTCCCGGATATCCGCCGGCTGCGTTCCGAGATTGATTGTGAGATCCTGTATTCCCGATAAAGCACAATTGATATATCCTGACAGATCACCCCTCTTCCACCAGCATCTCTTCCCGTTCAATATCCAGTTTCTTCATAATCCGCTGGAAGGCGGCGCGGGTGAGTCCGCACAGGTCGGCGGCCCTAGTGACGTTCCCGCCGGTCCGGGTGAGGGCCTGCCGGATATACCGGTGCTGAAATGATTTGATGGCCTGCTGCTTCTCCGTTTCATAGGGCTGCAGGTCGCTGTGCTCTCCGTTTTCTTTCTCGAATCCGAAGTG
>DATFLS010000587.1:0-6969 GCA_035267465.1 bacterium | reverse complement strand
AAGTGAGCATCGTTGGTATTATCGTGTTCGCGGCTGCGATTGCAGCGTTAGGGCAGGATAGTACCCAGGCAGGAGAGAGAAGCCAGGCGACGGATCAAGGGCAAGCCCAGGAGCAGGTGCAAAATCGGGAACAAAACCAGGAAGCGTTTCAACGCGGCAGCCAGTTCGTTGATGAAGATGGTGACGGATACAACGATAACGCTCCCGATCAGGACGGAGACGGGATACCCAATGGTCTGGATCCGGATTTCGCCGGGGCCCGGAATGGGCAAGGGCAGGGAATGCCCGGATTCGTGGATCTGGATGGAGACGGTATTAACGATAACGTCATGCGGAACCGGCGTGGCGGCAGATGGCAGCACAGCGATGTCGGTCCTGCCGCCGGCCAGAACGCACAGAATGGGAAACCCAATGAAAATGCCGCCGGACCCAAGGGCTCGAAACAGAACCGGCCACAAGATGGTCCGGGATACCGGCCTGGGAATCCCCATGACACAGACAATCCCGGAGGTCCCAACAGACCCGGAAACCCTAACCACCCCTCCGACCCCGGTAGGGGAAATCCGTCGGGGGGAGGTAATGGGGGACCACCCTCAGGCAATCAGGGTGGAAACCCGAACCGATAATCCGCACGCTTGCGTGCCGGAGTACTCTAATTGGTTGGAGCATGTTTGAAACGTGCATAACAGGTGGAGAGTATGAATACTGATTCTCTGAAACGAATTTGCTATGGGCTGGCGATACTGGGACTCTTTCTTGGTGTTGCCGGCTCCGCTGCTGCCCAGTGGGATGTGAGCGTCACATATGAGCAGGAATACAATACCAATCCGTTCCGGGCCGTTCAGAATACTTCTACCTGGATATCCGTATTTGATCTGGCCATACAACGGAACTTCTCAGGTAGTTCTCTTGGATATTTCGGTTACTTCGGGAGTTTCAACCAGTTAACCGACAGGGATTTTTACTGGCATCAGTTAGCCTGGTGGGGATCGGCAGGACAGACCTACTGGGGCACACTGTTTGAACAGCGGTTAAATTCCCAGATGTATAACGCCTACAATTATAACGTGGGGACGGCCTATCTCACCCATACGATCCGGGCGAATAATATTCTCTGGAGACTGAACGGTTCGGGAAAGGTTACCTTCTATCCTGAGTTGAAGGAGTTTAACAACATCAAATTCGATCTTGGTGTACTGGCGAACAAATCGTTTCCTACCCGCACAACCGTGATTGCCAGTGGAGGCGTGCATTATAAGCAATACCTGACCAAGGTGGTGAGTTACCTGGATTCTTCCAATACCATGCGGCGAACCTCCATTCGCATGGATTTTTATGACCCGGTAGAATACGAGGCAATGCCCGGAATTATGCAGTTCGATTGGCGAGTGCGGCTGGCCCAATCGCTGACAAAAAGCACAGGGCTGGCAGTGCAATATTCCCAGAGATCCTTGCTCGCTCAGGCAGCGAAGTCGATCGCAGACATTCCCTATACTTCGTATCAGGAATCGGAAATCTTCGATGACCCCATGAGTTATAACGGCCATTCGGCCGGATCCGAGATCACCCAGCTGCTCCCATTCGGACTAATGGCCAAAGGCGCCTTCTATGCAAATTGGAAGAACTATGTCGGGCAGCCGGCATATATCGAACCCGATATCTATGATATGGGTACCAACAGGAAAGACGTCTTGAAAAATGCCTGGATTTACCTGGAGAAGACCGTTTATTTTACCTGGATTAGTGAACAAAGTATTACGTTAAGTGTAACGTATCAATGGAAAGAGAATCGATCGAATAGTTACTGGTACAACTATACAGTGCACTTTGGATCGATGGGTATAGAATATAATTTCTAGCCATTGATGTCGTAATCATTATTACCGGGTCGTCAGCGGGATGAAAGAGATAAAAGTTTTAAATACTCGGTTTTTGCGACCCCGCAATCTTCTGATCATATTCCTGGTCGTCGCTACGCTGATGGTCACCTCGGCGCTTATTGAACTGCGGAACAGTAAGCAGGAACTGTTTACCCTGATGGAGGAGCAGGCCCAATCTCTGCTGGAGACCATCCTGATCACATCGGATAACGCCCTGATTGCCAATGAGCAGCTGGAGGAGTTACTCCGGGAGCGGCTGTTGGACAATGCCCACTTCATCCGGTCGCTGTATGCAAGCAGTGCCCTGGATAATCGCCAGCTGTCGGACATCGTCATGCACAATCAAATCAATCGGGCGGCCATCATCAATGCGTCCGGTCAACAACTGTATGGGTATCGCGACGGAGATGTCGGTACCGTGTCACCATCATTGGTGGAGATGCTGTCACCAGTTTTCCAGGGATGGCAGGACACCCTGGTGGTGGGAATGCAAATGGATCAGGACACCGGACAACAACAGTACATGGTTGTCCTGGCGACACCTGATAATAACGCCATCGTGCTCGGTGTGAACGCGGATAATATCCTCGAATTCCGCCGGCGGGTCGGATTTGGCGGGCTGCTGCGTAAGTTTATCGATAATCAGGAAATTGTGTACGTGGCTCTCCAGAACTATTCCGGTATCATTGCTGCGTCCGGAAATGTGCAGGAACTGGAACGGATTGACAACTCGGAATTCCTGGAAAGTGCCCTGATGGATTCCACCTATACTTCCCGGATAAATGAGTTCGAATCGGTGGAGGTTTTTGAGACGGTGCATCCGTTCTATTACCAGGGAAACCTGGTGGGGGTGTTTCGCCTGGGCCTCTCACTTGAACCGCTTCATGCCATTAACGTTCGGATCTATCGGCGGATCGTGATTATCACCATTGTCTTACTGGGAATCGGGTTCCTGGCATTTTCGGCGATATTGGTCCGGGAAAATATGCAGATCCTGGAACGGCAATATCAGGTGGTGGAGACATACTCCAACAACATCATTCAGGAAGTCGGCGATGGGATCATCGTGTACGATCAGTCAACCGGAGTGAAAATCTACAACAGAGCGGCGGAGCAGATTTTCGGGAGGTCGGAGGAGGCGGTCCTGGGTGAACCGGTGAAAGATATCCTGGGTGAGCAGGTTTGCCAGGAGATTCTGCAGTCCCGCGCGCCGGTCTACGAATTCTCCTGCACGATTCAGGGACAGACCAGGCACCTGTTGGCCTCCAGGACGACCTTCACGGACGAAAACGGGATCGATAACGTGATCCTTGTCCTGCGGGATCTAACCGAGCAGCGGCAGCTGGAGGAGCAAATCCAGCGCAAGGAACGCCTCTCTGCCATGGGGGAATTGGCGTCCGGCGTCGCCCATGAGATTCGCAACCCGCTCAATACGATCGGGATGATTATCCAACAGCTGGACAGTGACTTTCATCCGGACGGCGACAGCGAGGAATACCATAAGCTGAATCAGCTGGTCCATCAGGAGGTGCGCCGGATTAACGAAACAGTTCAGAATTTTCTCCGGTTTGCCCGGCCGGAAGCGATGGATCCGGAAGAGTTCGAACTGAAGGAATTTCTGGAATCCATAGTCCGACAGTTTAAACCGATGGCAGATCAACATGATATTACACTCTCACTGCATGTTGCGGAGGAGGTCAAAGTCATCTGGGATGTCAATCAGATGCAGCAGGTACTCCTGAATCTGGTACAAAATGCCATCGATGCCATAGAATCCGGGGCAGCCATTACCATACGGGCCGCCAGAGTAACCGGGGGAACAATCGAACTGCATGTCCGGGATACCGGTCCGGGGATTCCGGAGGATGTCCGGGAAAAAATCTTTAATCTGTACTTTACCACCAAACCGAAAGGAACCGGGATCGGGTTGGGCATCGTACAACGTATTATCTACGAACACGGCGGGACAATTTCGGTCAATACCACCGAAGGGGCAGGCACTGATTTCGTCCTTCGTTTGCCAGAGCAAGTTGGTGAAAGTAAGAATGGGAGAGAAGTGTAATGGGGCAATTTTCGATACTGCTGATCGACGATGAAGAAGCACAGCTGGAAACATTAAAAAGTTTCCTCTCCAGAAGAAATTATGAAATCCACACGGCGACCAGCGGACCAACGGGCCTGGAGATTGTGGAAAAGGAAACTATCGATCTGGTCCTGACCGACTTTCGGATGCCCGACTGGAACGGCTTTGTGGTGCTGAGAGAAGTCAAGGAGGTCAATCCCAACATAGATGTCGTGGTCATCACGGCGTACGGAAATGTTGAAGATGCCGTCGAAATTATGAAGGCCGGCGCGTATGATTATCTGACCAAACCGGTGGACCTTAATGAGCTGGAGAATCTGATCAACCGGGTGAAGGAGAAACAGCAGCTGGTGGAAGAAAATCGTCAGCTGCGGGAACAACTGGAGGAGCGATTCAAGTTTGATGCTATTGTTTCCCAGAGCGGCGAGATGGAAGAGGTATTAAACAATGCAGCCCGGGTTGCTAATAGCAAAGCCACCGTACTCATTCGCGGGGAAAGTGGAACGGGAAAAGAACTCATCGCCCGGGCAATTCATTATGCCAGTCCCCGGAAGCAGAAACCGTTTGTGGTGGTGAATGCGGCCGCCCTGCCGGAGAATTTATTAGAGAGTGAACTGTTCGGACACGTCAAAGGGGCGTTTACCGGGGCTACCCAGGACCGCATGGGGCGGTTCGAGGAGGCCGACGGCGGCACCCTGTTCATTGATGAAGTCGGAGATATTCCGCTCACCATGCAGGTGAAGCTCCTGCGGGCCATCCAGTTCGGAACCATCCAACGCGTGGGAGGCAACCAGGATATCAATATTGATGTCCGGATTGTCGGGGCCACCCACCGGAACCTGGAGGACATGATGCAGGCCGGGAATTTCCGGGAAGATCTGTACTATCGTTTGAATGTGGTGTCGATATGGATACCGCCGCTGCGGAAGCGCAAATCGGATATTCCGGCGCTGGTCGACCATTTTATTCAAAAATACGCCGGGGAGAACCAGAAAGAAGTGGAGGGTATCACCAAAGAAGCGTTGGATCAATTGATGAAGTATGAATTCCAGGGGAATGTCCGGGAACTGGAGAACATGATTGAACGAGCCGTGGTGTTCAGCCGGGACCATTACATCACCGGGAATGATCTGCCGAAGTCCATTGATGTGGTTTCCGAATCGGAAATCATCGATCCGGAGAACCTCCAGGATGGATATGATGAGAAAATGACCACCTTCGAAAAACGCATGATCGAAGGAGCGCTGGAACAAACCGGCGGCAACCAGAGCGCTGCCGCCCGGCTCCTCGGGATTACCGAACGGCACATCCGCTCGCGTATGGAACGGCTCGGGATGAAGTAGGGACTGGTTCCTTGCAGCCGAACATCCTTGCTGACTCATGAAGACGGGTGACCGGTTAGGTCAGTTGGCAGTGGGCAGTAAGCAGTAGACAGACAGTAGGCAACCCCGATAATGAATTGGTTTATCGACTCTTTGAAAAATCTTTGTAACGAGAGTATCTGCGGCTTGCAGATTAACCAGGGCACTGTAGTCAGCAATACGGTTTACATCTTCCAGCGCAGGCTCTGTCCAGATTATTTTCGCCATTTATCCAGACGCTTTTTCGCCACTGGCAAGACCCTCCAGAAGGGTGAGTTTATTCTGGATTTGTTTAAAGTGTTCAATATCTGCAAGATATTCGATTGGCTTGCCGCGCTTAGTAATTAAAACAGGCTCTCTCCTGGTGCGGCTCTTCCGGCCGCTGATTGGTTTTCCGCTTGAGATGTTGCATACTGGCGGGGATCTGACGATTACCGATTTCCTGGTCGTTTTCCTCCGGAATGACTACGCATGAAATCGTACCATTCCGAATGGTTCCTCAGTGCAGAATAATGGTGATCAGCCAGGAAATCCTCTGTTCCTGCAAGGAGTGAATCCCTTCTAACCTATAGTTTGATCCATTCTATACTATGGATTGATCCATTCTATACTATGGAATGATCTATTCTATACTATGGATTGATCCTATCTATAGTATAAACCGATCATTTTCCAGGAAGGAAAAATAATTTATCAGGAAGGAAAATCTTTTTCCAGTAAGGAACATCTCATTTTCAAGGGAGAGAACTGTGTGAACAACAGGAACTCTCCTGTATGACTCTTGATTGAACGCAATCCATAACCACTTGGTTCGGGAGGCATGCCGGGCGAACGCAACCTGTCAGGGGAGCCGGGGCATTTGTCGGCAGGATTATGCACACCTGATGCACCAGGGCATCGTGCAGGCATCCACCGGGGACTGGCTGGATCAGGAGCACCGAGGAGATCCCTCCACTCCGGCCCGTCTGAACAGCGGCGGTCCTTCGGTCTATTCGATTGACCCGACTGGACACTGACTTGTCCTGGAGCCGATGAACAGGGCCGTCTCAGAACCTGAGACAACCTAAGGGCCACATAAATATTCATACTCTCTACCAGTGATGAAACAAGGGCATGCTTTGAAATGGGCTATGGGTGAGCTGCTTCTCTCCTTGTGAAGTTATTTCCCGATATGTGACTGTATCCAGGGACCAATGAGGTCAGCCGCCTTCAATAAGATCGACAGATGCTGTTCTCCCGCAACTGTTTCAATTTGTGCCGAGGAATTCGAATTTTTGACAAAAGACGCCACTTTTCCTGGTGCTAACAACTCATCTTTTTCACCAATCCATACTCCCAGGGATTCGGTAATCCGGGCCAATTGCTCATCCGGTGCAGCCGGAGTCAGGGCATTCGCCATGTTGACGGTGTTGTATCCAACCAGACCGGAATCAGATTCGAGCAACTCAGCAGGATAATTAAAACGGACTGCTCGCTTATGGCCGAACAGCAACCCCTGCGTGATGCCATTGATAACGAAAGCGGTTGTGTTCACTTCGGCGAAAGCATGAGGATTATTTTCACGGGCGGTGTTGGAACGGAACCCCAGATGCGGAGCCACGAATACGTACCCTGAGATATCAACTGCAGAGGTGGAACTTATATA
>DATFLS010000586.1:0-8043 GCA_035267465.1 bacterium | reverse complement strand
ATTTAAGTGAGCATGAGATGCATCATAAGTCCTTCGAAGATGACCTCCGGAGGAATCCCGATCTGACGTCCTATTTCAATCAGGGAATGATAAATAATATAATTATTTAGGCAAACACAGAAATATTTTTTCTTTATTTATACTTATATCCAGCATCCGTTTTAATGCGGACAGGCGGCTAAAATGAGCCGGAAGAAAAATCTGTCCGGCTGAGACTGGCCGCTGCGTCTGGTGTTTTGGCAAAAGACCTGGAGAATCTATAGAAATGGAGTTTGTGAGAGTATTCGTTCCTGACGCCTACCTGCGATTGATCCTTCTCCAACTGTCCAACGGATTCGAATGATAAGTGCAAGATGAACCGCTCCGATATTTGAATCGGAGACTGGTTCGCCACACCAAGGGAATTGCTATGACGTCTATAACATTTCCGAAGACTAAACCGGGGATGGCACTCAAACGCGGCGTAAACTTGCTAGAATTGTTGCAGGGAGTCGCCGTCCATGAAATGCAATTACCGCTCTGTTGCGTCTACATCGTGAAACCTGAAAACTTCCCTGACCAGCGAGCCCATACACACGAGCATCTGCTCCGATCGACGGACATCGACTGTTTCCATAGTAAAAACGCCACCGTGATCTGGAGGCTGGCGGGTACCGCCGAACGGAAATCAGACCTGGAGAAACATCGTATTCATCCCATCTCACTGGGAGGATCGATGTGTGGGGCATACGGAATGAATGGGGGAGCACAGTTGCATGATCACCTCAGGAGTAATTTACAGGAATTTGAGGAATATTTTCGGGTGTATTATCAGCGCTTCTGGTTGTATCAACAATCGCATCTCTCACTGGGAGAAGAGGAGGCGGTAAGTATCATCGGTGAAGATCCTGTACTGCTCAAATCACAGGCCAGAATACTGCAGTATGCCAAGTCCGGCCTTCCGGTGTTACTCTCGGGTGAGACGGGAACGGGGAAAGAGTTATGGGCACGGGCATTGCATCTGTTCAGCGACCGGGCACAGGAGTCGTTTTTACCGGTGAACTGTGCTCAGCTGCTGGATGATCAAATCGCAATGAGCAGTTTATTCGGTCATACTGCAGGGAGTTTCACCGGCGCGATCAATCATCGGAATGGATATTTCGAGCGGGCGAACGGTGGGACCCTATTCCTGGATGAAGTGGATGCCCTCTCGTCCTTGATGCAGGGTACTTTTCTCCGCACGCTGGAAACAGGTGAAATCCTGCCGGTGGGCAGAGATGTCCCGAAGAAAGTGGATGTCCGAATTATTGCTGCCACCAATTCAGATCTGGGTTCGGGCGATCATCCAAAAAAATTTCGCAAAGATTTTTATTATCGAATCAAGGCACATAATGTGCAACTTCCTCCGTTGAGAGACCGCATTCCTTCGGACATAGTTCGGCTCTCCGAATATTATCTGCATCAAATGAATCAACAGATGGAACGAGATAACCGCCTGACTCCGGAGGCAATGAATGTCCTGATCTCGTTCCCGTGGCCGGGAAACGTCCGGGAGCTCAGAAACGCCATCATGACGGCCTTCTTTCTCAGTGGACCAGATCAGGACATTCTTCCCGAGCATTTCCCGAGTGAAATCACCGGGGAGCATAAGGGGAGAAAGAAGTCGAACGAGATCGAGTTGGAACAAAGGCTGTACAGGAAAATGGTGGATGAAGGCGCTTCCTTCTGGGAAGTGATCCATCAACCGTATCTGCAGCGGGATCTGAATCGTATGCAGGTGAAACGAATCCTGCGATTGGGCCTGGCCAAATCACAAACGTATAAACAGCTATTGGGCGATTTCAATATTCCGGACAGACAATATCGCAAATTTATGGATTTTTTACGGCATCACAGGCTCCGGGTGTGAAAGAATTGGAGCAGGAAAGACCCGCTTTCTCAGACGGACGGAATGAGGAAGCGGCTGTTCTTTTCCGGACCAATGAGCAAACTTACCGGCTTACCGGTAAAGGAAGGCAGTGTGAACTATGAACGAGACAAAGCGCCTGGCAAAGAAAGCTCGTGAGGCTCATGTCACCCAGGCAGACCCGGTGGACGGAGGTTCTGCAGCATGCCTCAGTGCCCTGGTCAGGTATTATGGAGCGGATATTCATCCGGTGCAGGTGCAGGCGCTCACCTGGAAAGAGGATGAGGGCAGTAATCTCCTGCAACTTCATGAGGCGGCAACCACGCTGGGATTTAAGAGCAGTGCCTATCAGGCTGATCTGACCAGTTTAATGGAACACCCGCTCCCGTCGATTCTGCACCTGGTCCGGGAGAACGGCACACAACAATTTGCGGTATGCTATGGGTTTGACGGCAGTTACTTTATTGTGGGAGATCCGGAGAAAGGGGTTGATAAAATCATCCCGAAACAACTGCTGGAACTGTGGGACACCCGAACGTTGCTCTCTGTGGAACCTCAGGACGATTTTCAGGTCAAGCTCCGTCAGTACCAACAGAAATCTTTGCAGGAACCGTCACCTGCCGCCAGCCGGAATCAATCCGATCGATATAGTGCTGTTGGGATGACCGGGGAGTTGATCGGTGTAAACAAGATGCTGCTGATTTCAGACAGGACTCAAGCTGGCAGGATTCTCCCCGCTGAACTGGCACAGGTAGTTCTGGCGATGCAGGAATTTGATACCCTGGAGAACCATCTCAACGCCGCGGTCGTCCGATATGCAAATGTCCCTGTCCAGAGAAAGCCGGAGAAGGGGTTGCAGGGTGTGGACCCGGCGGATACTCAGGGAACTGCTCATCAGATTACCGAGTTCCGGAAGCAGGCACTGAGAGGATCTCTGGAATCGCTGGTGAATGAAGGATTTCTGGTATCCGAACGGCAAATTCGGAAGGAGATACTGGAGCAGTGTGACCGGCTATCTGTAATCGAACCAGCGGCAGAGAGGGTTCAATCGCTGGGAATCCCTACCTGCAATCGGCCGGAATCTTTTCATACTGCGCTACGAAGTTATATTCAGAATATACAGCGTCATAGCCGCGACGTTATCTTCTATGTCTCTGATGATGCACCGGATGGGCACGGTCAGGCCGCAGTCAAGCACATCGTCCAAGCGCTGGAGAAGAGCACAAATGAAAACATATTGTACGGTAACAGGCCTATGCGGGAGCAGTACATAAAGAGATTATCAGATTATATGATGATCGCACCGGAACTGCTCCACTTTGCCTTCCTGGGTGATGCGACTTCATTTGCCGTAGGCGCTTCCAGAAATACAATACTGGCAGCAGCCACCGGAGAAATGCAGGTGCAGGTTGATGATGACAGCGTGTGTCAGCTGGCCCCGGCGCCTGACCAGGAGAACGGGGTGGATATCTCCGCCCGCTTCGAAGTGAACCAACACTGGTTTCATACGGATTTTGAGGATTCCATAGCAGATGTCGCATTCCTAAACAAGGATTTTATACAACTCCATGAAGACATGCTGGGCGTGCCGGTCGCATCATTATTAAATACCCGAATCGGCACCGAACGAGAACTCACCGTCGATGGTATCAACAGCGAACTGCTCCGGCGCATCTCAAATGCACATACCAGGGTGGCGTTGACCTTTATGGGGCTGGCTGGAGACTGCGGCATGGGACAGGCCGGGAATTTGGGCTTCCTCCTGCTCACCGCTGATTCGCTCCGTCGTTTGGTGGAGAACCGGCAAAAATACGCGGCAAACAGAGTGACCCGGTATGTGAAATGTGTTCCCCGTCGGATGGTTCTTACCGATAGCCCCGCCTGTATGAGCGGGAATATCGGGCTGGATGCAAGGGAAACGCTACCGCCGTTTATGCCCATAAACCGGAATGGAGACGGCGTGTTCGGGGCAGTGCATCGGGCCTGCAGCACCCGCACGTTGAAGGGATACATTCCCTATATGCTGCTGCATCATCCGCCCGAGAAGCGCACATTTCGCAGCCGTATTTCTGACAGCATCCTCTCGCCCAGGTTGAACGACGGGATGAGGATGGTGATTATGGCCTATGAGTCCAACCTGAATGGCGACGATACTTCAAAAAACATGGTGATCCTTGGAGAATACCTGCACATGCTGGGATCCCTCGATATAACCGAGTTTCAACATCAGTTATTTCCGATCATCCGCCAGGCACTCACCAGGCATCTGGTCAGTGCCGAGTTGCACCTGCAGCGGCACACGGAGGCCCCGGACTACTGGAAAAATGACCTCCGGAATTACATCGAAACTTATCAAGAAAAACTGACCAATCCTGAATTTCTAATCCCCTACGATCTGCCAGGAGATTCACAGAAGCGCATGCAGCTATTCCAGAGATTTATGGGACAATATGGCGCGCTTCTGGCAACATGGCCGGATATCACTCAGGCAGCGGGGGAATTAAGACAGAAAGAGATTCTGCCGTTCAAGGCGGTGGAGTAGTCGAGCTATCGCTCGATTTCCGGTGGAGAATTGAGATCGTCCCAGAGGAAGGTGTTGGCAGGATAAACTCCGACAGAAAATGATGCTCGCCATGGGCCTGTTCTGGTATAATCATTCGCTACCACGGACTGCCCGGCGGCTCGAAAACTATAAATATGAAATTATGAAGAACATATGAATAGCCTGGAGTTACGAGACTTGCACAAGACTTATAAGCGAAAGATAGTGGCGCTCGACGGACTGAATCTGGAGGTTCCCTCCGGATGCATATTCGGTTTACTGGGGCCGAACGGAGCAGGAAAATCCACCGCTATCAATATCGTTGCCGGGGTGGTTCGCCGGAAATCCGGTGAAGTGTACGTATTGGGAGAACCGATTGGGGATCATGATTACGAGTATAAGCGCTACGTCGGGTTCGTTCTCGAAAAACCTCACTATATTGAAAAATTAACCGTGAAAGAATATCTGGAGTTTGCCGCAGTAATGTATGGTCTGGATGAGGCGGAAAGCCGCAAACGAGCGGCAGAGCTCATTTCGTACTTTCAGCTGGAAGAGAAGCAGGACAAATGGATTGAAACCTATTCCGCCGGCATGAAGAAGAACGTCTCACTGGCAGCCGCGCTGATACATCAACCGCAATTGTTGCTGCTGGATGAACCATTGGAGGGGATTGACCCGGTCTCTGCAAAACTGATGAAGGAGAACCTGCGATTGATGGCAAACCAGGGGGTGACCATTGTGATCAGCTCTCACGTGCTGGATACCATCGAAAATTTGTGCGATGAAATCGCGATAATTACCGATGGAAAACGAGTACTGCAGAGCGCCACAGATACCCTGCGCACCCGGATCAAAAACGAGTTCACCGGCGAAACCTTCGAATCACTGGAAGAGATATTCATCGAAACCGTCGTCGGTGAGGACGGAGAACAGCGCGCCCAAACCCTCTCCTGGCTGGACCGTGAGTGAAGAACCGACACGATAAAGAATGTGGTCTATCCCCAATCCCGAAAGTCGAGCTCCGGCTCGATTCAGACCTGAGCCATAGTTCGAATATGTACCGGAAAACATTGTGTACCACGAGATGGGAAAAGAAACATGATTGTGTATAAAACTAATAAATTAAATAACTTATACATTGAAAATATTCGTGTGTGCCTGGTTTGGTATGGTGTTTGAATCTATTATAGGGAGAGGTGAGATCATTCATCTCTCGAAGTCAAACTCTAATTCAAACTCACTGGAGGATATATTATGAGAGAGTTGACACTGGATGAGATGGCGGAGATTCGGGGCGGTGATTTAGAAGGGTTCTTATGTTCTATGGCATTTGGGGGGTTCTGTTTGTCGCAAGCAGCCTGGTTATCTGTTGCTGGAATTGCTACGGGGCCTACCTTGATCGTTGGAGGATCTATCATGTTAATTGGAGCGGCTGTGTGTAATTTCCTCAATAGTTGACGGAACTGATAAGGAAGGGAGATCTTAGTATGATCTCCCTTCCTTATGTGAGAAATTTTGGTAAAACATAAAAAGGAGAGGGTAATGAAAATTGATAAATTTGAAAAATTTGGTATGGTGATGTATGTGTTTATCGCTTTTTCTATTACGCTCCTTAGTTGTGTGTATTTTTATCAGGAGAATACCTCTTTAATTCCGCTTTCATTCATACCAGTCGGAATGGTTGCTCTCTATATGATATTGTCGAGAAGGGAACACAGACCGATTCGAACTATACCCAAAACAGCTCGGGAATTCACTCTCACAAACCTGGGATTTTTGATATTGTACGTTGCGATTCTCTTTTTAATTGACGGCTATCTTCATATAAAGGTGGCCTTGTTAATTCTATATTTAATGATTATTTCATTCACATCCTGGGGATTCGTGAAGCGGAATCGTCTCAACTGAAGTTTGTGTCTAAAAGCGAGAGATATTCACCCTGTTTTTGATGAAAGTGGGTGATAACAATTAGAAAATGCATTCTATTCGTAATTATGTGATCATGGCGAATGTACATCGGTAAACGAAATCCTTTTACTTGCTGCAGATGGGCCGAGCGCTATGCGGCTGAGGCATGCTGGTTTTTGCCTGAATATTGTCGGAATTAGTCTGGCCTTGTATTTGGATTGTGTTTGCAACTTGTACAGGGTAGCAGGTGACATTCGCAGGCTACACTTATTATTGGTTTATTATAAACATGAAGCTCATCGCTGTTGAATCTATATTTCTATGATATTAATGAGACTACTATAGAAACCACGAATGAACACGAATTATCACTAATTATATAAAAATATAAATAATAAACATAATATTATGTAAAAATAGAATAATAGTAGATCATATTTCTAATATGATAAATGCAAAAGATTTCCGCTACACTTTTTAGAACAAACTCATTAATAGATAAATAATACGCTCCATACCAGGGGGGAGAACTCTGTTACCGATGATAGTACATCCAAACTGACGGAGGAAAGCAATGATAGCGCTGCCGTGGCTCTTCATGATATGCACAGGGATCATTCTTATGATTTTGGCAAACGGGATGTTGCGATCATCTGCCCCTTCCGGCGGGCAAGGATGGCAGGCCTGGATGATGGGTGATCCACGTTCCTATCATTGGAAGAATCGTCACTGGTTCCGGCACAGAGGATATTATGTTCAAATCACCGGGGTGTTACTTGCGTTGACGGGGATTGTAATGATCGTCCTTAGTTTGGACACGTGATTTCTTATCCAGGCGGGAATGAAGACCAGTGGCTTTCTGGAAACTAACTATAACACATACAGGCACTTCTGTTCCCATAAACCTGGCGCACCGGATGGCCGGGACGGGGAGGCCACAATTAACAATTGACAACAACCACAAATCCGTTCAATCTCACCCCTTTATTGAAAAAATACCATCCGGGTATTGGTTAATTCTTCTGAATTGTCTAAAATTGATTATGCATCAAAGATCACAGGAGAGTAAAATGAGTAAGAAAAAATCTATAGAGGTCGATTGGATACCGGGGAAAATGGACGTCCCTTCCGGCCACCAGGGTGTGGTTACCAAGGAGGAGCTGGTTGCCATGATCGTTGAGGAAACCGGCATTTCCGAGTATGTCGTCCGGGAAAGTATACGCTTGTATGCCGAGTATCTCGATAGCATGCTCGAAAAGGAGAACCTGGTGTACGTGGAGACACCGGATAATGGACCGGATATGCTGATACGGAAAGTGGATATTAATTGATCCGGGGTCCTGCTGCTTATATATCGGTGGGGTGAAATGATCACGTTTATCTCGCTGGTCATGTCTTTTTTATTGGTCACTGGGGAGCCCTGATCCGTCCCGTACTAGATGAGAACGGTCCCCAGATGCCTCATCTTAACTAAAAATTGTGTCACGAAATTTATGATGTTGCATGACTGCTTCGGGCGGCAGCAGGATATCGCCATCAATCCAATTCCATTCGTGGTAATTCGTGTGATTCGTGGTTTAACAGTTAATGAGGACTCACCATCGATACCTACACCAGAGATACATTCGATATTGCCTGATGAGTAGTAATTCTGTAAAATAGAGAGCATTTCTGTTGTTTGAGTACGATTTGATATTTGCATACAGAT
>DATFLS010000585.1:0-2544 GCA_035267465.1 bacterium | reverse complement strand
CGGTACAGCCGAATCCGCATATGTACCTAATACTGTGCTGGCCTCATCGATGCTTTTCGGACGGACATAGGCAAAATTTTTCATTCTCTTCTATCCTCTTTGTAAAGAGTTCGCATCTTCCTGTTTACCCATACAATGCATTCAAAACCTTATCCGGGGTAATCGGGAGGCTTTTCATGCGCACACCAATGGCATTATAAACAGCATTGGCAATAGCAGGCGCTGTCGGGATCGTGGCAGGTTCTCCTACTCCCTTCACTCCGGTATTACTGATTAGAGGATCGCCGTCACTGACGATGATGATTTCCATTTCCGGCATATCCATAATGGTGGGCAGCTTGTAATCTTCCAGATTCGCATTCACCATTTTGCCGGTATTCCTGTCCAGAATCCGTTCTTCCATCAGCGCATATCCGATGCCCTGTATCATCCCACCGTGCATTTGATTATCCAGCGTTTTGCGGTTCAGAACCCGCCCGATGTCATGCGCGGCGACAATTTTCACAACCGTCACCTGGCCGGTCCGCATGTCCACTTCCACTTCGGCAAACTGAGCGCCAAATGAGTTAATAGCATACCCGTCCGGGTTCGCACCTCTGGCACCGGTCGTTACCAGCACCCGTTCCCGCATCTGCCGCACGATATTCTGAATCGACACTTGATTCGAACTATTTTGCGAATCGGTGATCACTCCGCCCGAGTAGACCAGCTGATCCACGGGGACTTCCAGGATTGCTGCTGCACCGGACATGAGCTTTGCTTTCATCAGTTCGGCCGCGTCACGTACAGCAGGCGAAACAGAGGGAGCGGTTGTGCTCCCGCCACTGGAGCCGCAATACGGTGCCACCCCGGTATCACCCAGCACAACCTCCACTTTCTCCATCGGGATTTCGAGCACTTCGGCCGCGATCTGGGCCATAAACGTATACGTCCCGGTGCCCAGATCCTGGGTTCCGGCGATCACTCTGGCGCTGCCGTCACGGTTGAGTTTCATCGTGGCGTAACACGGCGGACCTCCGCCACCTCCCCAGATCTGGGTGGCCATACCGATGCCGCGCTT
Organism: bacterium; assembly: GCA_035267465.1. Lineage (GTDB taxonomy): Bacteria > Fidelibacterota > JAANXI01 > JAANXI01 > JAANXI01 > DATFLS01. The sequence goes on along the minus strand of DATFLS010000585.1, from coordinate 1,484 downwards.
TACCGGTCCTTCTCCTGATCCCGCAGGCTGCTGCCGCCGGTGCCATCCGATGGCTTTGGCGCCCTGTTCATAGGCATCCAATAATTTGTTACTGGTATAGGGTCGGCCGGACATGGGATCGACATCGGTGAAGTTTTTCTTCCGGACTTCCAGTGTATCCATCCCGATCGCCTCAGCGATTTCATCAATGGACGAATCGAGAGAAAAATGCCCCTGCGGACGCCCCGGAGCGCGGAACGGTCGTCCCTGCCCTGCATTAATATAGACATCATATTCTTCCGTATACACATTCGGGCACTTGAACATGGTGCGGAGCGGAGTGCTGCTGCCCGCTCCCGAACGAAACGCCCCCATGGCTCCATGCCCGATATGAGACATGGCAGTTAACGTGCCGTCTTTCCTGGCGCCGATTTTGACGGCCATTACCGCATCCGGGCGATTCCCGGTGGCCAGATGCATTGCCCGGCGATCCACTGCCAGCTTGACCGGCCGGCTGATATTTTTCGCCAGAAGCGCCGCCATTACCGTATACTTGCCCGTCGTGAGCTTCGAACCGAATCCGCCGCCCATGTATTCTTTGATAACCCGGACTTTGCTGTCCGGCATGTTCAGTGCACCGGCCACCCCACCGCGAACACTATACACTCCCTGGGTGGAATCCCAGATGGTAAGTTTGTCACCTTCCCAATGCGCTACACTTCCATGGAATTCCGTGGGATTATGAATTTCAACCTGCGTGGTATACGTGCCTTCAACAATGGCATCCGCCTCAGCAAAGCCCTTTTCGATGTCTCCGCGAGTGTACGTATCGGGCCCGCCTCCCTGGATGTTGCCCGATTCGTGAACCTTCGGGGCGTCTGTTTCCATCGCCAGGGTGGCATCGATCACGAACGGGAGCTCCTCATATTCCACCTCAATGAGTTCCAGAGCATCCTCGGCAATCTGCTCGGTTTCAGCGGCAACCGCCGCCACTTCATCTCCCTCGTATCGCAGGTGCGGATCAAACAGATAACTCATACCGAACCATTCAATCTTCGGGACATTCTGATAAGTGATAATATCCAGCACCCCGTCCAGCTGCTTCGCCTTACTCACGTCAATGCTTGTAATTCTCGCATGCGGATAGGGACTCCGGAGTATTTTCCCATAGGCCATGTGCGGTAAAATTTTATCGTAGGTATATTGAGCGTCTCCGCTGACTTTTTCATACCCATCGATCCGGGGTACGTCCACGCCGATAAGTTTCAGTTCGGCGTCCGGTCCCCACCGTTCGTATTCCTCCTTCTCAGGGACTTCCGCCATTCCCTCCACGTAACCTTCTTCAAAAAAGAATCTGGATTTAATGATTTTACGAGCCATGGTTTTATCTCCAGTTTATAATTTTAGGAGCCAAAGTCATGGTTGCTCTGGCGAATGAATTCGATAAATAATGACGTCCGGTAGATCATTCCAGCCCCTCCCGGCAAAACCCCGTGCCGATCCGG
>DATFLS010000584.1:0-15551 GCA_035267465.1 bacterium | reverse complement strand
TGCAGAACGTACAAAACTTGTCACAGCCCCGCATGATGGCTATCCAGGCATTGATGCCCTCTTTGCGGGCGGGAAACATCCCTTCGTATACCTCGTGCCTGCTCAGGCGGGTGTTGATGAAGGTCTCCTCATCTTTGTGGTATTGATCCAGCATTTGCGAGAGGTTGCGATAGGCATCAGGGCCGACCACAAAATCCACGTACGGCTGTTCGGTCAGGATCTTGTCCTTCAGGTTCTGCGCCATGCAGCCCAGCACACCGATAATGGTATTTTCGGCTTCGTCTTTGCGTTGTTTATACTGGCCCAGTCGTGAAAGAACCCTGTGTTCAGCGCCTTCCCGGATTGCGCAGGTGTTGACGAAGATCGCATCCGCTTCATGATAATCATCAACGGGTGCGTAATCTTTTTCTTCCAGGATGCCGGCCACCAGCTCGGAATCATATTCGTTCATCTGGCAACCGTAAGTTTCTATGAAATATTTTCTTTTTTCCGACATTGATATATACGTGAACCTCTTTAATATTAGCACTTCTCACGAACTTTAAATTATTCCGCCCCTCCATCTATGTCAAGCGATTTGTCTCCAGACAAAAAGGCCCCGGCAGACACCGGGGCGGCTAATAAGTTTCGGTTGTTCAGGAGGTTTCAATCGAGATAGGAGAGGAAAAAGTAATCTCTGGGATTCATGGGTATGTTATCTACATGGACTTCGTAATGCAAATGAGGCGCGGTGGACCGTCCGGTATTTCCTACTTCACCGATCTTTTGTCCGCGCTCTATAGTATCACCGGGTTCCACTTCCATGCTGGAGAGATGCGCATACAGGGTTTCATATCCGTAACCGTGATCCAGCGCCACCACCAGTCCGAATCCTCCACGCCGTTTGGCATAGCGGACGACCCCGTCAGCCGTGGCATGGACCGGGGTTCCTCTGCGGGCGGAAATATCCTGCCCGTAATGGAAACGCCGCTGGCGGTTAAACGGATCGCGGCGCCAGCCGAACCCGTCGGTCAGGTAGCCGCTGTTTATCGGAATAACCGAAGGTGTCGATCCAATCTCTTCGGAGTGGATCCGGATGGACTGGTATAACTCTTCACTGATCAATCGCTGCAGTTTCACCTTCCGGGCGATCTGATCCACATCAAACAGGACACTGGAGACTTTGACCTGATCATCCGGAATCAGGTAATCCAGATCGGAGGTTTTATCGTAGCGGGTACCACCAATGCCCAGATTTCTGACATCTTCATCCACATCCCTGAGCCCGGCATACGCCCGGATGGCTTCATCCTGATTCTGGAGATACATGATATGATTCTCCAGGGTATCGATGCGTGTTTGCAGGGTATTCAGCAGAGAGACCAGGCGTGCATTGTTGTCCTTCACGTGCGTCAGTTTCACCTGGTAAATGGTACCGGTAACCGCATCGAGCGCGAGATAAAAAAATCCACCTCCGAGAACCAGAGCGACAATCAATGTGAGCAGTACCTTCCGCTTGGTGAACGAGAATTCTTTGATCCCGGAATCATCCTGCAGAAATAGTAGTTTCACCGTGTCTACCCTCTTGATCTCAGATTAAGCAGTTGGCTCTTTTTGGTATGGTTCTCTGGCAATCGATCCTCATCGGCTTGCCGTATCGAAGAAAGTGCATGTATAAAGTCAATCAAATATAAGTAAATGAAAGATTATTCGCCAAGATATTTTTTCAGTATCTTCGTCCGGCTGGCATGGCGCAGCTTCCGGAGCGCTTTTTCTTTTATCTGTCTGATCCGTTCCCGCGTCAGGTTATACTCCTGTCCAATCTGTTCCAGGGTTTTTGGTTGATCGGTATCGATGCCGAAATACAGCCGGATAATGTCGGCTTCCCGGTCTTCCAGTGAGGAGAGCGCGCGCTCTATTTCATGGTGGAGAGACTCCTCTTTCAGTTCGTCTTCCGGGTTCACTCCGTCGGTTTCCGGTAAAATTTCGAGCAGACTGGCTTCATCGTCATCGCCATGGGGCACGTCCACCGAGATTTCCCGCCCGGCCGCCATGATCGTCTCTTCAATTTCACTTTTGGTCACTTCCATGGCTTCGGCCACTTCTTCGGTGGTGGGTTCCCGATCGTATTCTTTCTCCAGCTCCTGATAGATTTTCCGCATCTTGGTTAACGCATCGACCTTATTCAGCGGGAGGCGGACCAACCTGGATTGCTGTGAGATGGCCTGCAAAATCGACTGCCGTATCCACCAGACGGCATAGGAGATGAATTTGAACCCCCGGGTTTCATCAAAGCGTTTGGCTGCCTTGATCAATCCGATGTTCCCTTCGCTGATCAGATCTTCGAGTGACAGCCCGTGGTTTTGATACTTTTTCGCCACACTTACGACGAAACGCAGGTTTGAGCGCAGCAATTTGTCCAGCGCCTGCTGATCATTCTCCCGGGCCCGCAGGGTGAGTTTGATTTCTTCTTCTGGTTTCAAAAGCCGCTCTTTACTGATTTCCTCGAAGTATTGATCTAATACACGACTGGAGTATTCGTCTTTATGAGCAGTCATAATCGCCTTTGCCGCTATTTATTGGAATAGAATTCGGCCCTGATCGGATATCCTCAGGGTGCCGGTTGAGTCGAGCCGTGTTGAATACCGCTGTAAATCTTGCAGGAAGGCGAGGGCCGCAGCGCGCTTCATTCTGCGCGGTTGAAATCTGACCTCAACGTTCTTCACGTTGAGGGGATGAATTGTTGCGGAATAGATGGTGTCCGGGCCGATGACCATCTCCAGCAGGCCGCTCCGGAGTGCGGTCGGGCTGTATGAGCCGAAACATAAATTGCCCAATGAATAGGCGATGAGCCGGTTTTTATACACTTCCAGGCCCTGCCAGATGTGGGGATGATGTCCGAGGATTAAATCCGCCCCGGCATCGATGGCACGACGGGCGAAATCTTGCTGGTATTGTTTGGTACTGTCACTATTCTCGGCGCCCCAATGAAATGATACTACGGTAAAATCGACAGCCGGTTCAATCGCCCGAATTTTTGCAGGGAAATTGGTCATATCCGGGTAGGCTGTGCCTGCCGTGGAATCGGTGGCCCAGAATTCGATGGGAAAAGTCATGGAGTAGGCGAAAAACCCCACTCGTAACCCGCGGTCAAGTATGACAGGATCTGACGCCGACCCCCGGTTCCCGCCGTATCCCACCGACCGGATATCCAGCGCCTGCAGGTAGGCGAGCGTGGAGTCTGCCAGCGGTGCGCCGTAATCAAGCATATGGTTGTTGGCCAGACTGACGATATCGAACAGACCGTATTTCACCGCCTCCCGGTACCTGGGCGGCAGCGAAAACGTATACTTTTTTTCTGCCCTGTGTTGCTCACTGGAAGTGCCGATTGGCATCTCCAGGTTACAAAACCGGACATCCGCGCCTTCCAGTAATGATCGGATGTTCGCAAAGGGATACTCTATGCCTCCCTCGTCCATATACTCCATAACCCAATTGGACAGCATAACATCCCCGCCCGCGATGAGTGTGAGAGTGGAATCCTCCGGCACCTCCTCACCGAACGGTTGATCTAACGGGCAGAATACCAGCAGAATACTAACAATAACCCAGGATGTCGTGTTCCTGTAAAATTGCAGGACTATCTCCCGATTTACCTATTTCTCTTCTTCTGTAGGTTCCTTCGGTTCTTCAGCCGCTGTCGTCGCCTTTTCCGCCTCCGCTTTTTCCTCCGGGATACTCTCTACTTTTTCCTCCAGATCCTTCTTTCTGGCTTCCAGCTTTTTGATCTTTTCAAAGATCTTTTGAATCTCATCATCCTCCGGGATAGTATCCAGAGCACTTTCGGACTCCAGATGATAGACTTTGCCGCCCAGCTGAGAGAAGAGATGATCTATTTCACGGTTCACCTGCAGTATATCTAATTTGAGTTTCCCGGAGCGGGTCAGTTCTTCCGCTTTATCCGCGGCAGCTTTGGAAAATATTTTCCCTTTTTCAGCAGCGATGTTCCCCAGGTCCTGCAAACTCTTCCGTACATCGTCCCATAACTTACTGGCCATCTTAGTCCTCCTTGCTTGTAACCGGTTAATAATCAATCTTACTGTATGAACTACTTACATTGGTTTTGTTCCAGCATCAACCTCTGATACATTTACAATATTAGAGAATTCATACGAAGTTACAAGCAATTTCGACCGGTTTCGGAGCGGGCCGGTACCCGATGAGGTATACCCGGCGGCCTTTCTCAAATACTTAGAAGGTCAGCAGCGATAGTTATTCAGCGGGTCCCAGTTTCTCATCAAGAATTGCATTCACCTTCCGGGGATTCGCTTTCCCGCGAGTCTCCCGCATAACCTGCCCCATGAAAAACTTCGAAAGCTGGGGATTCCCACTCTTATACTTTTCGTACTCTTCCGGATTATCTTTAATAACTTTTTCCACAATCGATTCCAGGCGCGCAGTATCCGTGACCTGCTTTAAGCCCTGGTCCTCGATAATTTCATCCGCGGTTTTCGGGCCGTCCACCATTGCAAAGAACACTTGTTTTGCCGCGTTCTGTGTCACCGTTTTATCCTCAACCCGCTTCAATAAGCCGGAAAACCGGTCCGGATTGATGGGAAACTCCTGTATGGTCATATCTTGCTCTTTCAGTACCCGCAAGACTTCGCCCATAATCCAGTTCGCCGCCAGCCTGGGATTGCCGATCTGTTGGACCACATCCTCATAATATTGAGACAGGGCTTTAGCGCTGGTGATCACTTCGGCGTCATATTCGCGAATCTGGTATTGCTCGATAAACCGTTTCTGTTTCGAATGCGGGAGTTCCGGCAGCGATTCCCGGATCTGCTCGCGCCACTGCTCCGAAACCTCCAGGGGCAGCAGGTCCGGTTCCGGGAAATACCGGTAATCTTCGGCTTCTTCCTTGGTACGCATTCGTTCTGCGTGGTTCTCAGTCTCGTTCCAGAGCAAGGTGTCCTGCGTGATGGTCCCCCCGGACTGCAGTACTTCGGTTTGCCGGTTGATTTCAAACTGAAGTGCGCGCTCTACTCCCCGGAAAGAATTCATGTTTTTCATTTCGGTTTTCACGCCGAAGGGTTCCTCCCCCACCGGTCGCAGCGAAATATTGGCGTCGCAGCGCAAACTGCCCTTCTCCATGTTACAATCAGATATCTCCAGGTATTCCAGGATCTGCTTAAGTTTATTGAGGTACGCGCGCGCCTCCTCTGGTGATCGGATATCCGGTTCACTCACGATCTCAATCAGCGGCACTCCGCAGCGATTAAAATCGACCAGCGTGCCCTCACGTTCGGTGTGGATGGATTTGCCGGCGTCTTCCTCCAGGTGAATGCGGGTGATGCCGACCGATTTTTGCGTCCCGTCCTCCAGCGCAAGTGTGATACTGCCGTCATAGCACAGCGGTTCGTCGTACTGCGAGATCTGGTAGCCTTTGGGCAAATCCGGATAGAAGTAGTTTTTCCGGGCAAATCTGGAGAAAGGCCGGATAGTGCAATTGGTCGCCAAACCCATTTTCACCGCATATTCCACGGCGCGTCGGTTCAGAACCGGCAGCACCCCCGGCATTCCGAGGCATACCGGACACGTCTGGCTGTTCGGTTCTCCACCATATTCGTAATGGCAGCCACAGAAGAGTTTGGTATCCGCGGCCAGCTGAGCGTGGACTTCTAACCCGATCACCGGTTCGAACTGCATGACCTCTTACCCCTTGATATCCTGTGGAAAACTCACCTGCTGCACCTGAATGATATCGGGCTGATCTTCGAGAGCAGCAATATCTTCCTGACTGATAGCCGTGTCCAGATTAAGCATGGCCAGGGCAGTATTTCCATGTTTTTGTCGACCAAGGCGATATTCGGCAATATTGACATCTCTGGAACCCAGGAACTGCCCGATAGTACCGATAACCCCCGGCACATCATTGTTCCGAATCATCAGGACATGCCCCACCGGCATGGCATCCATGTGGAATTCGTCAATCCGGACAATCCGGGGATCATCGCGTCCGAACAACGATCCGGCGACCATCCGGTCCCCATTTTTCTCACTATCCACCGTCACCTCCACCAGCGTGGTATACCCGGAATCCTCGTATCCATGGGCTTCTTCTATTTTGATCTGCCGCTGTTTCGCCAGCAGTGCGGCGTTCATTAAATTCACTTTCTCCCCGACAATCGGGGTCAGGAGCCCTTTCAACACTGCCAGGGTCAAGGGTTTAATATCTTCCGTAAATTCACCGCTGACTTTCACGGTCACTTTCTTAATGGGCCCTTCCGACAGCGAGACCTGCAGTAGTCCCAGCCGTTCACCCAGGTCCAGATACGGCTCCATGCTCTTCACCTTCCCGTAATCCGCGAAGGGAATATTCACCGCATTACTCACTTTTTCATCCAGCAGGAAGTCCCGCAGCTGGGAGGCAATCTGAACAGCCACATTCTGTTTCGCTTCGAAGGTCGAGGCGCCGAGATGGGGAGTGAGAACGGCATTCGAATACCTCAGGAACGGATGGTCCTTCGCCAGCGGTTCCGACTCAAATACATCAAAACCAATCGCCCCCACTTTACCGGATTCCAGTCCTTCGGCCACGGCATTTTCATCATAGATACCGCCACGGGAACAATTCACCAGCAGCACGCCATCCTTCATTTTCGCAATCTGGTCCTTCCCGATCATCCCTCTGGTCTGCTCGCTCTTTGGCACATGCACAGTGATAATATCAGCGATGTCATAGATCTCATCCAGTTCAACCGGTCGTACGTCCACGGATTCAAACTGCTCTTCGGAGACGTACGGGTCGTAACCGATGGCTTCCAGTTCGAAGCTCTTCGCTCGTTTGGCCACTTCCTGGCCGATGCGGCCCAACCCGATGATACCCAGAGTTTTCCCCCGCAGTTCATGGCCCACGAATTTATTGCGATCCCAGCGACCATCACGCAGCGAGGCGTTTGCCGGTACGACATTCCGGGCCGCCGCTAACATTAATGTCATGGTCTGTTCGACGGCGGCGTTGGTGTTGCCGGTGGGCGTGTTCATCACGATAACACCCCGCAATGTCGCGGCCTCCAGATGCACGTTATCGACGCCGACACCCGCCCGGCCGATCACTCGCAGGTGGTCCGCTTTTTCCAGCAGTTCTTTGCTCACCTTGGTCCCGCTGCGGATGATCCAGCCATGAATGGATCCGAGATCTTCGATATAATCTTCCACTGAACTGTTTGGCTTATAGATCACCTCGATCTCACCGGTTCCCTTGAGCAGCTCTATACCACGCTCATCCACTGCATCCGTAATAATTACCTTATACATCACTTACCCCTTCACTTTCATCTGATATGCTGTTCAATTTCACTGCAATTCTTTCAAGATTTCATCGATTGTGGTTAAAAGTTCTTCCAACGCATCAGGTTGGGTATCACCCATATGAGCTATCCGAAACGTTTTTCCCTTCAGCGCTCCATATCCATTGGAAATCCGATACCCCCGTTCCAGCAGCTTGCCGGTGAGCTGACCGATATCGATGTCCGGGGTGTTATCAATACAGGTGAGGGTTTGCGAATGATAAGGATCTTCGGAAAAGAGCCCGAAGCCATGATTCAACGCCCAGCTGCGCGTTCGTTCGGCCATCGATTTGTGGCGTTGATATCGATTGGCCAGCCCCTCATCATTCATCCGCTGAAGTTGCCGCTGTAACCCATAGAGATGGGGGACGCTGGCTGTGGTGGGCGTTTGTCCTCTCTGGTAATATTTTTCAAATACCTCGAAATCGAAATAGTATCCCTTATTCTGCTGACCGTTCGACGCCTCCATCGCTTCCGGGGAGACGCTGGCAACGGCAAAACCCGGCGGAAGTCCCCAGGCTTTCTGCACACTGGCCAGACAGACATCCACTCCCCACTCATCCACGGGGATGTCGATGCCAGCCATCGAACTGACCGCATCCACCAGGATGAGGGCGTCGGAATTATCTTCGATCACGCGGGCGATCTCCTTCAAAGGATTCATAACTCCGGTGGATGTTTCATTGTGCGTGACACATACTACGTCGTATTCGGCCTGTCCGAGGACCGTTTCCACCTGCTCCGGATGAATGGCATGCCCCCATTCCACCTCAAAGATATCCGTTGGCAAACCGCAGCCTCTGGTAATGTCATGCCATCGTTTGCTGAATGCGCCACACACCAGATTCAAACACCGCTTCTTCACGGTATTTCGAACCGCCGCTTCCATTAAACCGGTGCCGGTACTTGTGCTCAACAATATTCTGTTTTCAGTATTCAACACCTGCTGTACTCCACGGAAAACATCCCAGTACAGATCTGAGAATTCCGGCGTTCGGTGGCCAATCATTTGTTTTGACATGGCTTCCCTGAGGTCCGGATGAACCGAAACGGGCCCGGGAATAAAAAGAGTCGGAACATTCTTCATCAGAATAATACCTCCTGCGTTTTCGCATTTTTCTGTGACAATTGATTTATCCAGTTCTTCCTCACTTCTGAGAGTTCTTCCTGTGTCAGGATGGCGGGTAACACAGTAATGATATCCTGATCGCGGACGTACCATTCACAGTGCTCTTCAATTAGCGGACGGTATTCGACGCCACCAAACCCGATGCACTGATCCACGCTATCTCGGGCGGCAACATCATTGGTCCCGTCACCAATCAATACACTGGGGCGTTGTAATCGCAGAGAAGCGATCAATTGCTTTTTTCCTCCGACGTCTGTCCGCGGGGATGTGGAGTCAAAGCCGATCATATTGCCCTGCCCATCGAACTCGAGTTCCACTGCGAAAATGCGCTCCGCACTCACACCCAATAATTCGCCCACGGGGATTAAAGCATTCTTTATTCCACCACTGATAATGTAGATATCCTTGTTCAGGCCATGTAACCAATGAAATGTTTGTTTCACGCCAGGGAGAAGGGCCCGTTTGTACGCCGCAATGAGTTGGTCTATATCCCGGAGGTGCGGTTGAGAACACTCCAATCGCCGACGGTATAAATCAGCAGAGACCGAATACGTATTTTTATTTCGAATGGCCAGGGACTTGACTTTTTCGGAAACCCCCTTCAATTCCGCCAAAAACTCTATCCCGTCAATTGTAGAGAGAGTGCCGTCGAAATCGAACAGTATCGAGTTGAATTTGGCAGTAGTCATAGGTTGTGTAAATTTATTCCGGTATGGTTTGAAATGCAACTATTCGAACTTGAATCCGTGCGTATGCCATGAATTTCTTTCCCGGCTTATCCCGAAAAAGTATGTGGAGAAATCGTCAGTTTCGCCGATATATACTCCTTGGTCGCTGGCTGTTTGTTCAGGATTGAAAGATTCAGGCAGGATCGATTTGCGTATCCTCATGCGCAAGAGTATGGACGGATCAAATAAAATGAAAAAATGTAATTTTTGTCTTTCCATACTGTTTACATCATATTATTTTTTACACACTTTCAAATACAGGTATCTGTAACAGAAAGGTAACCATAGTTAATAAGTCAAATTGTCATGAAACGATTCCTGATTACTCTCGTCGCAGTTTGTAGTACTCCTGTATTATTCTCGGCTACCCCGCCACACTTTAGTGCTGTCATTAATATCTCTGCGGATTCGACTGAGAATGTCATTCTTGTAGATAAGGCACGCCAGCAGTTGTATGTGGTGAGAAGCCCGGGTCCCGGTGAGCTCCAGATGGTGAAGAGCTATCGTGTAACCACGGGCAGGATCAATGGAGATAAACAAAAAGAAGGTGATCTCAAAACGCCCGAAGGGATCTACTATATCGTCAGTTCCATTTCCGGAGAGCGTCTGCCTTCAAAGTATGGTCCTCTCGCTCTGGTGCTGAATTATCCGAATATGGTGGATCTGTTATTGAACAAAACCGGATCCAATATCTGGATACATGGTCGGGATGAAAAAATACAGGACTTCCAGACCGAAGGATGTGTTTCCCTGGAGAATGGAAACGTCTTGAATTTATTAACGTACGTGTCTCGGGATAAAACCCCGATCATCATCAATGACAGCCTGCGCACCTTCGGTGAACAGGAGTATAATCTGCTGGGAGATTTTTGGAAACGCAGGCTGGAGACCTGGGCACAGGCCTGGGAAAATGGCGATACCCTGACATACTTCAATTACTATTCGCAGTTATATAATGACGGCAGCTTGAATTACCGGGAATTTAAAGAGAAAAAGACCTATCTTGAAAGCGTGTACGATTGGAAATCTGTCCAGGTGGCCGATATTGTTCTCCTGTATTCTAAGAATGAGGCGCATCTGTCGTTCACACAGTCGTATATCTGCCCGAATTTCTTTAGTAAAGGAAAGAAGCGATTGACGCTCGTTTCCAGAGATAGTGATTGGCGCATCGTGAATGAAGAATACTCGCCGCTTCAGAAAACACAATACACCAAGCAGTTTCTCACTGACTTTGTCAATTCCTGGCAACGAGCTTGGGAATCCAAGGATATTGATTCTTATATTGCCCTCTATCACCCCGATTTCCAGACGGAGGAGTATGATCACCGGGGATGGTATGAGTACAAGCAGGATATATTTGCACAGAGCAATGATATTCAGGTGAACGTATCGAATCTCACGTATCGTTCGGTGGAGAAACTGGTCTGGGAAGTATCGTTTAATCAGGCATATAGCTCGGATGACTATAGTGATTACGGCAGGAAGACCTTGATGGTTCGGGGAAAACCCGGTAATATGCAAATTTTTGAGGAAACATGGCGGGCCCTTTCCGGTGAGGAATAAACTTTTCACAGTGCTTGTTTTAGGATTGCTGCTTCCGGTATGTCTGGCGGCGAACCAGAACGAAACCCGCCCCTATCGGGAGCATAAGGTGTATTTCGAGAATACTCCCAATGAATTGAATGTGTATCGATTGTATGGACGATTTGACGGCAACACCGCATTTATTCTGGGAGGTATCCAGGGAGATGAACCAGGCGGGTTCCTGTCCGCGGATCTCTACCCGAATCTGGTCCTGGAGCGAGGAAACCTGATTGTCGTCCCCCGCGCCAACTTCCAATCGATCATCCGCAACAAGCGGGGTGTGAATGGCGACATGAACCGAAAGTTCGACAATGACACTCCCAAGGATATCGACGACCGGATAGTGGAAATTATCAAGCAGTTGATGGCGGAAGCCGATCTGTTTCTCAATTTGCATGACGGCTGGGGCTATTTCCGACCGACCTGGGTCGATGATATGCATAATCCGGATCGTTACGGGCAATCGATTATCGCAGACGCCAGCACGTATGTGTTCGAGGGCGATACCCTTCATCTTGGGGAGATGGCCGGCTCAATAATAGAACAGATGAATAAGAAGGTCACCGTTCAGGAGCATACCTATCATTTCATGAATACCCGCACCCTCGCTCCGGACACGGATCATCCGGAACAGCGCCAGTCCGCCACCTGTTTTGCTCTTACTACTTACGGTATTCCGGCATTTGGTATCGAAACATCGAAAAACTTACCCAGCCTGGAAATGAAAATCCGTTATCACAACTATGCCATCAATGAATTCCTCAAACTGATCAATATCGAACCGGAGCACCCCGCTATTTTATATGAATCTCCCAAACTAATTTATATGCTTATTTCAATTAATGACGGCCCCATGCAAATGGCCCGGCCGGGGCAAACCCTCCATGTGAATTCCGGCGATGTGGTCACCGTTCATCACATCGAGTCCAATTATCCCCGGGGCCTCAGCTGTGATATCCATGGCGTCGGGAATGACAATGATTTCCAAACCCCGCTCCGGGTGCACAACTCCACAACAATTACTACCAGAAAGGATAACGCCTCCATCGGCCAGGTAAGTATCGCCGTCGATCAGGTCCAGTACGAGATGATGACGTACATCTTCGAGGTCAACGGACACAAGGAGGCAATTCTCCACAATCAAACGCTGGAAGTGAATCGTGGGGATCAGCTCAAACTAGTCAATGTGCTATTTGAAGGCAGCCACGGTTCGGATTTTCGGGTCAACCTCAAAGGGTTCGTTCCGCCCGTCAGTTACAATATCGGAGAAGACAGGAACTATCTCATCAATACCAGCCAACTGGATTGGAAAAAATATTCGGTCCACGGAGAAGGGAATATCTATCCTATCGTCGTGAATAAAGGTGATCGTATCGTGTCCCAGGCATATCTGTCTCTGAACTGACCCTCGTTTTCGGACGACATCCGAATATCCATACCGGATCGTTCAACATCATTTCAGGACTGAAACAGCAGTGAGAGATCAAACGCCCGTGCAGAATGCGTGAGAGCTCCCACTGAGATATAATCCACGCCGGCTTCGGCGTATGCCCGGAGATTCTCCAGGGTTATTCCTCCTGAAACCTCCACTTCTACTTTCCCGGCTGTTTTGTGTACGGCGGACCTGACTTCCTCCGGGGTCATGTTATCCAGCAGCACCCGATCCACTTCGAATGCCAGGACTTCATCCAATTCCTTCAGATTTCGTATCTCCACTTCGATTGCGGTGTCCGGTTGATACTTCCGGAGAGACTCCACGGACCTGTTCACCGCCTGGGCAATACCCCCGGCCCATCGGATGTGATTTTCCTTAATGAGCACCATATCATAGAGCCCCATTCGATGATTCACTCCTCCACCCATTCGCACCGCATATTTTTCAATATCCCGCCATAACGGGGTTGTTTTTCGGGTATCGAGTATTCGCACGCCGGTTCCTTCCACCGCCTGAACGTACTGGCTGGTCAACGTAGAAATACCGATCATCCTGCTCAGCAAATTCAAAGCAGTCCGCTCCGCCTGCAAAATAACGCGGCCGCTGCCTTCCACCCGGATGAGTGCTTCTCCTTCCTTCACCCGCGCTCCATCCGACGTCCGAAATAAGACATCCACCCGCGGCTCCAGCTGATGAAACACCATCTCCGCAATCTCAAGTCCACAGATCACACCCGGCTGTTTTACGACGATCTCCGCGCTGGCATGGTGGTCGTATTTTACCACACTTCCGGCAGTAATATCACCCACGCCAATATCTTCCGCCAATGCGCTCTTAATCCGCTGTTCGAGAGATTCCCTCTCCGGATGAGTGGTGTCTGCTGGTGCGTGCATGCTGTTTTCAGTCCCTCCTTATTCCATACTATCTCAGACGTAAATTCCAACGCGGCTGGGGACGCCTAAACTGCATCCCGGGTCCGCCAAACGGTCCATCTCCGGACCTGCCGCGACCCCGCATGGCTAGCCACTGGTTGAATTTTTCCTCTCCCAGAATCTCGCGAACCTTCACCTGATGATTGGTTACTGCCTTTAAGAGAGCCTCCTGAGCACTCGCAACAGTCTCCACCTGCTGATCAATCTCCGATTGGGCAGCGCCTTCTTTAATTAACTGCTGCAGATCAAGACGGGCAACCTTCACATCAGCCTGCAGCTGAATCATTGCTCTGGCATGGGCTTTCTGTGCTTCTGCCAGCTGGCTCTGCTGTTCTTCAGTGAGATCAAGCGCTTCCATTTTCATAGAGGCCCTGGGTCCGCCTCTCATTTGAGCCTGGAGGGCGAATGGTGTTACCGAGATCAGTAATAAAGCGCATACTAAAAAATACCTGGTATTCTTCATTTTCTCCACTCCTCATTGGGTTTTGATTATTAAATTAACTGAGTACACTATCAACATGCCTCTGGGTGTACCCCACCAAATGGAACTCAACTGTGCCTGCCCCTGGAAGTCATTCCGAGCGACCCTAACCTGTTGGGGGCCCGGCTCGTCGGGAACACGGCAAGGGCGTTTTTAACTGATTTAATTTAATAGTCATTTTTGCTCCAGATCATTCCCCGGTTCGCACTCAATCTCTGTTAAAATTGAACTGCTCAAGAGGCTGAAATAGCAGCTCGATCACGACTGATCAGTTCCATTATTCAGTCATCAAAGAGCTCTCCGGATACACTGTACCGGTTCAATTCTCGCTTCTTGAGTTTTGCAGGCGTCCCCTTTTTTCGATGAGATCGATCAGCGTCTGCTGAAATCGCCGCTCGAAGATCAGGTACTTTGCCTGTTGCTTCGGCGACATATATTTTGGCAATGATTCGAGGAAATTTTGTTCCTGCCGGAGTTTTTCCTGGTGATACGTCAAAAATTCCTGTCGCCACTGATTGACTTGCTGCCGGGTCACTTCTTCCCCGTCAATCCGTTCAATTATTTTTCTGCTCAGGGCGATAGTGGCTGAGTCCACGGCCTGTATCTCCTGCCGGTGCCGCTGGAGTGCAGGGAAGAACCGGATCGCCTGGTCTTCGTCCAGCTCCAGAAATTCCGTCATCTTCCAGATGCGCAGCAGTTCCAGGGGATTCCCCTTCCCCATCTGGCCGCGAAATTCCATCCCCGGAGGCGATCGCCAATCCTGCCAGTCAGGGTCCGGAAGCGGGGGCGGCTGCGCATGCACCTGCACCGTAACGACCAGCAACAGGATACACCAACTTATGAGTGATATAAAACCTCTATTCATAACAACCTCCTACATCTGTTGTTCTGCCAGGGATTGCAAAATTTGATTCCACTCATCCTCGGAATAATATGCCTCCTGTAAGACAGTATAACTTTTGCTTTGCATAAGATATTCATACACACTGTATCTCATATCATCCTCAATGGCAGATTGTAACACTTCTTCAGGCAGCGAAACAGGATCCACTTCTCGCACGGCGGAGAGATACATGGCTTCATCCAGCTCGAACCCCTGGGTCTGCTCCGGATGTTCGGGTATCACCCACCACCCGATCAGCGCCATGAACACAATCAACACAGGCGCGAGAATTGCCGGTCGCAAGATATTCCTGATAACTGCCGGTTTGTGCCGACGCTCCTCGATCTGCTCCCAGACATTCGCCCTCAGGATATTGAAATCCGGTCGGGAGAGATTACGCTCCCGGTATTCTCCGAGGATCCTGACTGACTCGAGAAATTCCTCCACATACTGCTGACACGCCGGGCAGTGCTTATAGTGATCGCTTTCTTCGAGGCATCCCCGCACCGAATCGTCTTCATCCCAGCAATCAATCAGATAATTTCGAAATTGTTTACATCGTTTACGCATTGTTCTCACGAACCAATTCCTTTAGTGATTTGACAGCATAATGGAAATTTGTTTTCGACGAGGAGACGGAGATATCTAATATGTTCGCCACCTCCTGGTGCGACAATCTGTGGAAATATTTCAACAGGAAGACACTGCGCTGCCTGGGGGAGAGTTCCTGCAGATGGTTGAGTAAATCTTTCTCATGCGATTCAATCTCCTCATACCGGGTATCTTCAGCTGTTGCTGTCAACACCCGGGCAAGAGCATCCAACGGAAGATAATGACGTATGGACCTCCAGCGAAGATGATTCTTGGTAATGTTGGCCGCAATCCGGTATATCCATGTGTTAATGGATGAGTCCCCCCGAAATTTTGATCGTTCCAGATAGGTTTTCACGAAGGTTTCCTGGGCTAAATCTTCCGCATCGTGTACATTACCGGTCATTCGAAGAATGAAATAGTAAATCGGTTCCTGATATTCGCGCATTATTATATT
>DATFLS010000583.1:0-2409 GCA_035267465.1 bacterium | reverse complement strand
GTATCCCAGGAGTTTTTCCAACACTTGTTGCGATGGGCCTCAGCTGTTATCGGACAGGAGTTTGTAGAGAGTTTTGTGGATCTCAAACGGCAAAGAGAACAGTTTCTCCGTGATCAGTGGGCAGGGATTGAATCCAGGGATATCACTGCGATCTTCCGGGAAGTGGATTACGAGTATCTCATTACGTCATTGCATAAAAATATAACTACTGAGGAGACTCTGGTCGATTTACAGTTCCAGCTGGCTGAGATTTGTTTACAGTTCAGTGAATTACAGCGTGCCCATGATCTTCTCACGCAAACCCGGTTACACCTTCTGGAAGGAGTCCGCGATCAGCAACTCGGTAAGTTGCACTTAATGCTCGGGAGAGTCGAGGCAAACAGGAATCAATGGATGAATGCCAGGCGATGGCTGGAAGATGGATTGTATATTTACAGTACGCTGAATGATACACAGGGTATGGCGTCTGCACATGTTGATCTGGGAATTCTGAATGCGCAACAATGGTCAACGACGCCGGCTTTATCGCATTTCGAAAAGGCGAAAGAGCTTCTGCGGTGGAATTTAAATAGTCCACTGGGATTAAAAATTCAAAATAACCTGGCGATTATACAGTGCATCCATGGCGGGGCGGAGGAGGCCGTCCGGCAATTCGAGAAACTGCTTTGCCATCACTATGCTGATAAGAAGGATCACAAGGTGTATTTACAAATTAATTATGGACTTGCCGTGAAGGAAACCGCTGATCTGGACAGGGCGAAGACCATACTTAACAAGGCGGTACAAGCAGCGAACGTCCTGCCCAATACCCGGCTTATTGCACTGGCTTCTCTGGCGCTGGCGGAAGTGCATATCCGGCAGGAATCTTATGAAGCCGGAGTGGAATACCTGATTGATAGCTTCAAGATCTTCTCGAAGGAGCATGACCGGGCAACACTTGCCGATTCGTACCGGATGTTCGGCATGCTTCATCGGGAGACAATGCATCCGCAATTGGCCGCTGCCAATTTTGATATCAGCCTCAGGTTAAATAATGAGTCCGGCAATCTGTTGAATCTTTCAGAGACCTGCTACGAATACAGTCTGCTGGCAGAGCAGGAGCATGACAAACATAAGCAAATTGAGTATCTGCAGGAGAGCCTGTCCCATGCCCAGGCCATGGGAGCGACACCACGAATTAAAAAACTTGAACAGGCCATCGCGGCTGTCTGATGATTCGCTGATGTGATTACACTTCTGATACTTACAAAGTATATTTCCGGAAAGTGTCTTCTGGCAGAATGTTTTAAGTCTCTGGTTTTCAGGGTAGATAGTACTCGAGGCACCGCAACAATGTTGTGATGATGTGATAACATCAGGGGAGCTTTCTGTACATTATGGTTTATTCCGATGAATTCTGGTGGCGGACACCCAATCTGCCATTCAAGGCCTCCGATAACCACGTCTCTCCACAGAATTCCTTGCGGCATCAAAATCTCCGGTACGTGCATTCCGTGATTCCTGCTTACACGAATCCCCCTCATAGTCTTTGATGGTTGGTGTACAGTGTGCACTCAAAGATCATCCCACCATTAGAGAGTGCGAGAAACCAGAGGCATCCCCTGGCGAAAATAAGGTTGGAATCAGAACAGATGCCTGTTCTCCGGGAGATCTATTGAATTTTCCCGGCAGATATCGTATTTAATGTTGCAACTCACGTTCGGTCCAGTCAATCAAAGGAAGGAAAATTATGCGTATGCTTCAGCGATTGCTTTCAACTCTCACGATTTTCAGTGTTCTCAGCGTCGTTGGGTTCTCGCCGGCAGCGGGTCAGCAGTGGGCACCGAAGGATCCGCGGCTGCCGACACAGTGGACGGCAGAAGTTTCACCGTCTAATGTTCTTCAGGAGTATCCGCGTCCCGCGATGGTACGGGATCACTGGGAAAATCTGAACGGATTATGGGATTTCAAAATCACGGGGAAAGGGTCCGGTGGTGGTGAATATGACGCGAAGATCTTAGTGCCGTTCCCGGTGGAGTCGGCGCTCTCCGGGATCAAACAGACAGTCGGTGCCGCGAACAGAGTCTGGTACCGGCGGAGTTTCCGGGTGAACAATCCCTATGAACACGGCCGGGTGCTTCTGCATTTTGAGGCCAGCGACTGGGAGACGTCTGTGTTTGTGAATAGTTATTTCGCAGGAACACACCAGGGTGGCTACGATCCTTTTACGTTCGATATAACCGACTATCTCACCTCCGGTGAGGAGCAGGAGATTGTAGTGACCGTGTGGGACCCCACCGATCTGGGCAAGCAGCCGGTCGGGAAACAGACCCACGATCCTCGCAGCATCTGGTATACGTCGAATACCGGCATCTGGCAGACCGTCTGGATCGAATATGTACCCCAAACCTATATCAAGGATGTGAAAAT
>DATFLS010000582.1:0-2871 GCA_035267465.1 bacterium | reverse complement strand
GCTGGTTCTGGGTGCTGGCAGTCGCCGGTTGAATTACCGGTGGCTGGGGACGGTCCGGATCATGAACATCCCATTCGATATCCGGGCGGGTCCAGCCTGTCCCCATATGCCCGGCACAACCCATAACCAAAAAAACTACAGTCAGACCAGCCAGAATTCCCGCAACCCCCAGGTGACGGTGATTGCTGTGCATAAACGCTTCCTCCTTTCATCCTGTTGGATTAAGTAATGGTATTCACTCAACTTCAATGACCAATCATCATCGGTCCGAAATCATACCACCAATAGAACCTGAACAGGCAGAATCCTGTTTCGGAGTAATCAATGAAAGTGAATGCCAACCGCGCTCAGTAATAGATGAATATAATTTACCACAGCACAAATAAACATCAAAAACTTGCAGGAGATCTCTCTTCTGAGGGAATGCTTACTCCGGAAGGCGCAGATTCCTACTCTTTCTCAGACTCCGAGACCGACTGGATTCCAGCAGACACCCGTTTCTCCCAGATGTCCCACTCGCGTTTCACTGCCCGCACCACCTGATCCAGAGTGTCCTGTTCCTGGCTGTCACTCTTGTGTCCGCTGGCGCGCAATTCATCATAAACCTGCAGGACATCATCCGCACATTTCATGGAAGAGAATCGTTGGGCGGTTTCGTCAATACTCTGCTTCCGGTTCTTCTGCTGAGCATCCAACAGAGCATACACATCATGCAGGGCGTCGGCGAAGTGCGCTTCATTCCGATCCTCGAGCAGGATTCCGTTATAGCCATCCTCAACGACATCCCGCACACCCGGACCGTCCAGGGCCACCACCGGCACCCCGGCTGCCATGGCTTCGGCCAGCACCAGACCCTGCGTTTCGCTCTGGGAGGAAAACGCAAACACATCCATGGCATGATAACAATCGATTAAGTCCTGGTCCTGTCGCACTCCCAGAAAATGGATTCGGCCCATACCGGTGGTATTCAAGAAAATTGTTTCCATGGATTTCCGGGACGGCCCGTCCCCGGCAACGAGAAAGTGAGCAGTCGAATGTTCCCCGAGAAATTCTGCCACGGACTGAGCCAGAAAGTCCAGGTTTTTCTCCGGAGCCAGACGTCCGACGTGGCCCTCCACCCAGGCATCATCCGGGAGACTCAGTTCTCGTCGGATGCGGCCGCCATCGCCTGAGGAAAATCGGTCATAATCCACCCCGGTCGGGATGACCGAAACCGGCGCAGTGGTTCCCCGCTCCCGAATAATCTCCGCGACACTCTGGCTGGGCGCAATCACGTGATCGCACAGATTGGTGAACCGCACGGACAGCTCGATCACGAACCGCTTGAGCAGCGGAGAATCCGCCGGGACATAGTGGGTGTATTTTTCGTACATGGTATGGTAGGTTAGAATGAGTGGGATATCCCGCACAGCGGCCACCCGGAGGGCGGTGTCTCCCAGCAGATAGGGATGATGGGTGTGAATAATTTCCGGTTGAAACCGGTCCAGCGCCTTCCGCAGCTGGAGCGGCGCAGGGAGGCTCATGGAGAAATCGCTGCCGTTGAAATTCTGGATCGCCGGAAGCCGGATAATATCCTCTTCGTCCTCTGGTTGATCGGGGAACTGTGGCGCGACAACCAGTACCCTGTGCCCCTTCCGCCGGCATGCGTCAGTGAGACGGTCTACCGATTCCGCCACACCACCCACGTGCGGTTTGTAGGTATTTGTCATCATTAAGATTTTCATAAGACTCTCTCAGTGAATCTGAGTTACGTGTTCACCCCGGCTGCGTTTCAGAGTGATAGTATTCCTCTCGCTAACGGATGTCACCTCAGAAGGTTCAACTCCCGGCAGTAATATTTCCAGAGATGGTTCTCTGTCCCGCCAGTTCGCCTCCCAGCTGATGTGTACCTGGGATGATTCCGGTCGAATTCTGAGACTCACGTCCCCATATGGTGTTTTGGCGGGGCCAAAGAACAAGTGCTTCCCCGGTGTTAACCACTCCGGAAACAGCCCGCTGCCAATGACCAGCCGATCCTCTTCCTCACGGACGAACATGTTGCGAATCATCATCACCCACTCAGCCGAGGCCCATCCGTGATGGCCGTCGCCCATACAGCCGCCCCCGGTCCGGGGATGAATGGCTTCCGGCCATTGCCCGGTCGGAGACGCCAGCTCGGCAATCCGGCGGACCATCCCTCTGAAACGAGCATCCCCTGCTCGCAACAGCACTTGTGCAATATGCAGTGTGAGATAGGCGTTGATGCCGGAATGAATCATCTCCTGGAAGAACGCCCCGTCCACGAAACAATCGCGGATTAAATATTCCACAGTTTGGAGCAGTCGTTCATCTCTGGAATCGTATAATCGGAGCGGATACCCGGCCACAATCGACCCGACGGCACCGGCATCCATGCGCCGATGCGGTGACGCCGGCATGCCGGGATGTTTTCGTATGTCCCGGGATTTCTCCAGACTCCGGTGTATCGCCTGGAGCAAGCGCTCGGCTTCCTGCCTGAAGGAATCTGCGTCTTCTGAGCTATCGGCAGCGTCAAGCAAGGAAGCGGCTGCTAACAATCCGCCCGCACTCCAGAAATCATCCCAGTAGTAGAAATCAATATTCCCGAGGTGTTCGGCGCTGAATCCCGACGGCATCAACCCGGCGTGAATTTCATCGAGCTCGTCCGACAGCCGTTTTCTCGCAATCCATTTGGCCCCTTTTCTCACGGCATCCAACACATCGCCTGACAACGGCTCACCAGTCAACTCCGCATATCTTTGGAGAATCCAGAGCACGGCTCCGTTCGAATCCCATTCGCCCTCCTGGGAGTGAAAGAATCCGGTCAAATTCTGCTTCTCCGGCAGGCGTTGAACGATCTTCCCGGCGATATTT
>DATFLS010000581.1:0-4101 GCA_035267465.1 bacterium | reverse complement strand
AAGGTTCCCAGCGATGGCACATGCTGGCGATAGGCAGCGAATTCGTAGTAAATATCATCTACCAGTCCCGGCAGCCAGTTTACGTGCATGGCAGCAAGTTCACGCCCCTCGAGAAACGCCAACCCCGCCGGATTCCAATAGGAGGCATACGCATCATTGGCCACGGCAACATGGGCTTCACCCATCCCGCCGGCCCGTGCCCCGGGTGGAATGAGCAGAAAGATGCCGCCTGCCTCACTCTGCGCCGACGTCTGCGAAGGCTGGAAAGTCAGTATTGAGAGTAGTACTATGACCAGCAAATATTTCACCCGGGATATCATGACGGATTCCCTGTTGCCTCTATTGAGTAGTGCGGTTCATCATTGCCAATATTAACTATTTTGTGACTGAGACCCTAACAGTTTTTCTTATCAAAAATATACGGCCATGCACCTCATCTTCCTGTAAGATATATCACACCAATTCTAATATCGGCATGAAAAGATACTTCTTTATTTTAAATACCTAATTACCAAACCGTTGTCGTCTCTATGGAGATTATCCGGAATACGATTAGGTACGCCGGCAGAGCCCCATACTCGGTGGACAACAACCGTCTCTGATCGTTGTGGGAAAATATCCGGTTAAAAAATCTTGCATCTCTCAGAAGCAAACGCCTTACACTCAGAATTCATCATTGAAAGGGATACGAACCGGCTCCGGCTGGAGTACCTGCTTTCCTGCCCCGAAAATATCAAATGGAATAGTAATTATTCGTGTGAGGCTAACAGTACGCAGATTAACTGTAGGGGTGTGCTCCACGGGCACACATGAATTGACGCATGACGGGTTTGTAAAGGTCCATGGGAACAGGTTACCGGATGTCTGCCGGCCTATGTGGAACGCGGGCAAATGTTATCGGGCATTGCAGAGAAAAATCATTCTCCGGGGATATGATTACCCGGATAGCAGATGTCCGATTTATTTCATATTCCGGAGAGCTTTCTCCAGAGCCTCGAAACCCTGTTGGGCTTTAAATTCGTTATACAGGGCTTCCTGTCGCTGTGCCTCACTCAGCGCAGCCTCACCTAATGCAGCCAGCGGATACTCCACCAGGGCGTACATGGTCCCATCGTCTGTTATCCGGACTTCCTTCACTTTGGCTCCCTTCAGAGCCACATCGGTGACCTGTTTCGTGACACTCTGGGTGAATTCCAGGGCCTGAGCATTTTCTCCCACTCCGGACTCCTGCATGAAATCTTTCAACATGCTGGAAACTCTCACACTCACCTGACCGGCCACATCCTGGCGGGCCCGGGCAATGGCGGTCTGCCGGGCCAGGGTCGGATTCTGCTTTGCCGCCATGCCCACACCATAAATTGCATCCTCTGCCTCCGGGGGAGTTCGGTACCACCCCGGAACGGCGCTCCCACAGCTGATCATAGCCATTCCAAGGAACAGCATCATGACGGAAACTGCCAACGTGATTTGAGTTTTTCGCATAGAATTATCTCCTCTATCAGCAGAGGGTTTCAATTGTATCAATGTATTCTTTAAAATGTGTTGTATTCCCTCCATCTGTCAATAGCGATATGAACTCTAAAACGCCATCTGCAGTGAAAACCGCATGGTATTAGTCAGGGGATGGGTGCGGTCGCCGTGGATATACCCGAAGTCGAATCCCAGCCCCCGGAAACGCAGCCCGGCTCCCAGAGTCAGCATGGGGGTGCCGGACTCCATGTGCAGGGCGCCGGCTTTCTGGTAGAAGCCGCCAGCCCGCAGCGCCAGCAGGTCGAACAGCCACAGTTCACCCCCGAAGTTGTGCAGCAGCTGGTCCGCCAGAGATTCCCCGGCCGGGGGCTGCCAGCCTTGAAACAGGGTTTGATATACCGGCAGGGCCTGCCCGGACGCATCCCGGGCCGCCAGCACTTTGCTGGCGTCGTAGGCCAGGGCCAGCCGGACCGGAGCGGTCTGCAGGACCGCCAGGCGGGTGCCGATTCGGAACCGGGTGGGCGCTGGATCCGCCTGGGCCGGATCCAGGAACGTGATGGCGCCTCCTAGATTGGAAAGCGTCATGCCTATCGACAACCGGCGGGTGAACAGATGGTGGTGCAACAGGCCAATATCGACGGCCAGATTCCCGGCGGCGGCATCGCCCTCCGCCTGCTGCAGCACCCGCTCCGGCGCCAGATATTGATAGAAATATTTCACCGAAACGCCCAGGCTGAGATGCTCCCGCAACTGCCGGGCGTAGGAGATCCCGACATTCCACATGTAGCTCTGGAAAGTGTCCAGCGCCTCCGGGCCGGTGGGACCGGTGTGGACGATCTCCCCCAGACTCAGGTAGGTGCCGTGGAAACCCAGGACTCCCAGAGATCCCAGGGAGTGGCGGTAGGCCAGGAACTCGTAATAGATGTCATCCGCCAGGCCGGGCAGCCAGTTCATATGCATGGCGGCGATTTCCCGGCCCGGAGTGGTGGCAATGCCCGCCGGATTCCAGTAGGTGGCATAGGCATCATTGGCCACCGCGACCTGAGCTTCCCCCATGCCGCCGGCCCGGGCGCCGGGCGCGATGAGGAGAAAAATCGCCCCGGGCTCGGACTGGGCAGTGGCTGGCACCGGACACAAAACGGCGTAGAATCCGAGGGTGATGAGTATCGTACTTATGAGAGATTTTTTAGCGTTCCCTGGCATGACGGACTCCCGTCTGATAGATTGTTTTTATAATTGTTGACAATAGACAATTGACGCAATTGACCAAAACGCTCGTGTGTTTCACCTGACGAATTATTGAATTTCTTGTGCCTTTATTCATGCTCATTATTTAATCAGCATCATTTTGTTCTTCATAATCTTATCAGGGGTGCTCAACACAAGAAAATACATCCCCGAGCTCACGGTGACCCCCCGATCATTCTCACCGGACCATCTCCCGGTAAAATACCCCGGCTGCTTCATCCCCTCGGCCAAAATTTTCACTACACGTCCCTGCATATCAAATATCAGCAGTCGGATTTTTGACTCCTCCGGAATCGCATACTGTATGGTGGTCGATGTGCTGAAGGGATTCGGGAAATTCTGACGCAGCGCGAATTCATCAGGAGCAAACTGCATGGTGTTCACCTCATGCGAGACATTGCCCATATAATTCAGTGTTGAATCTTGTGCCATTCGGACATCAAGGATGCTGCTCAATGTCACAGAGGTCTCCTTCAGCAGTCTGGCGTTAATCTGCCCCAGAGAGGAAACAGGGGTATATTTCTGGTTTCCTGAATTGAAGTTCACCAAGTTCAAAGTCAATCGGTGCGTCTGGGAATCGTAATGATGTAAGACCAGCCAATTTTGATCTTTGCCGTTCAGACTATCTGCGGGATGAAATGATTGATAGGTGAATACTTCGGGATCTAATTCCACCGTATATGCCATCCCGGCGAGGGGGCGTTTTTCGGTTGAACGCAGTTCCATGGCAAACTCTCGTTCATCCAGAGGGGTCCAGCCGTCGGCGGTCTGGTCGAAAACGGGCACTACATCGATGGAGGATCCTACCGTTCTGCCAGCTTTCGCGAGCAGCTGGTTCTGGGCAGGTTTTCCCAGGTCGGCATTCCAGTTCCACATGCGGGCCAGGATCATTAAATCGTCAAAGTTCAAGAGATCATCCGGGTGTGCCTGGATATACGGGAAGGATCCCGAGAACGGGTACAGTTCGTAATAATCGTTCTGGGGCGTGGCAAACCAGCCGCGTCGAAACTGCATGAGGTCCGTGAAGTTAATGTTTTTATCGGCATTGAAGTCCCCGGCAGGAGCGATCGAGAACGACCAGTCATAATCATCGGTGGGTGATCCTTCAGCGTCACCATCATCATTACCATCAAGGGTATTCCCCCACAGATCCAAAATATTGCCTTGGAGCGTCACATCCACCTGCTCCAGAGCGAAGAACCGGGTGTCCGGGACTATGGCCAGAATAGTATCCAGATCGAGGGTACTGAACGAGACGGCACCGCTCTGGCTTCCCTGGACAGTGACTTTATCTGCAATGGTGGAAAAATCCATGGATCGGTCAAATTTAACCAAAAGGTAATCAGCCATATTCAATACCCCGCCCTCTCCGGGATAGAGAGC
>DATFLS010000580.1:0-2303 GCA_035267465.1 bacterium | reverse complement strand
CGCGGCAATCGGAAACAGTCCCACCGGAGTCAGCACCGAATAGCGCCCGCCGACATCATCCGGCACCGGAAAGGTGCGCATCCCCCGTTCATCCGCCAGCTGCCGCAGGGCTCCGGAATCGCTGTCCGTCGTGGCAATAATTCGCTGCGCGGCTCCGGATTCCCCGTACCGCCGCTCAAGCCACTTCCGTAACACCCGAAACGCAATCCCCGGCTCGGTTGTGGTGCCGGATTTGGAAATGGGGTTCAGATACACTTCCTTCCGGTTCCCGATAATATCCAGGATATGCTGCAAATGGTTCGCATCGATGTTCTGGCCTGCAAATAATATCCGTTCCGTGGTGGGTTGTAAAGCCTCGATGACCATCCGGTGCCCCAGATACGAACCGCCGATGCCGATACAAACCAGCGTGGCGGCTTTCTCCCGGAGTTCACCAGCCACTTCCTGAATTTCACTTAGCGTGTATCCGCCAAGCGAAAACCCCTCCTGCTCCGGAATATCCATCCAGCCCAGATAAGCACTCCCGGGACCGGATTTATTCAGCACCGTTTCCAGCGACGGGATTGCCGCTGCCATAATTTCCTCAAGCTGACCTTCCTCCAGAAAAGGATGGATGTTCGTTAAATCCAATATCATTATGCCTTCCGTTTCCAGGCTCGTTCTCTGATTAAAATGACGTAAAATGTAGGAGTTATTTTGGGTAGAGTCAATCGGCGAGCTGTTGTTTTTCAATCCGTGCTCGAGAGTGCAGGGGCTTTGCTCTCAGTCCGGGTCATTCCGAGCGACCGATTGGTGTCGAAAGGAAAGCCGAGGACTCTGATGGCGGGCATCGGCGGGCCTGATGTACCAGCGGCTCGCGCGGGTATCGGAGGGAATCGGTTCGGATCAGGAATTCCGACCAAATCCACCATTTTCCTGGTTCGCGGAATCACAGAATGCAGCATATCGAAGTATCCGCCTGTCATCCCGGCAGCCGGAAGAAATTGACATCTCTGCACCAGGGAACAGAAGAATTTCATTGTATTTTAATTAGAACTTTCGGAGTATATAGATAATTCGGCTTTGCACAATATATGAATTGGCAACACCATGAATTTGGCCTGGGAAAACAGCGAGCGGCGACAGGTTACCGCAGACGAATTGGCGCAGCGGTTATTCTACTTCTCCGGGAGTATCCTGGCGCGCGAATTCGATCGGATCGAATAACAGATAGAGCAGCAGGATTTCGATCCCGTGGAATTCAGCGCGTCCAGTGTACAAGAAATGGCAAACGAACTGCCCTACTTTTGCTGGTATGCCATCCGGGTGCTCCTGCCGGAACACTGGCCCGGATATATGGACCGGATTCAGGACAAATTCACTTCCATCCTGGTCGGAGAGATCAGTACCCTGGAAGGCGAAACCCTTTCCCGCTATGAAATTGCCGCCAGGAGTTCCCTTGAACTACAGGCATCGGACAGTGTGGTCCAGGATGAACAAATCATTGGCGCCGCCGCCCATGTGGCCACCCTGCATATATTCGGCACCGACCTCACCAAACAGGAATATGAACAGAACATGACCCACCTCTCCGAAAAAATCCGTCCCTACCTCCTCGCCATCAATGATTTTCTCTATGAATACGAAGTTGTGGATTCGTAATTCGTTTTGCCGTGGTCTGAGATATAGTTCCTGAACCCGGGTGTTACCTGTTTAAAAACCCTCGCACTATTTCCAGAGATGTGAGGCCATTGCGTCAATTGGCTCCGGATACTCACAACCTTCGACATCCACACCTCACCTAATCCAATGTCATCCCGAATCCCTGTTGTTCCAGGGGGAGGGATCTCCGCCGGGGATAGGCGGGCCTGACCACGCGACTCGCCGGGACGAGGCGACCGCCGGTGCGCCTCCGGATGCCTCCCGCGCCCACTGGAGCATACTCCTCCCGGAGGAGTTCTGGTCGAGATCCCTCACCCCGGTGGACTGCAGGGGTTCGGGATGACACTGAATTAAATATTCCTTCGCTTAGAACGTGTGTCGAGTGCATCCAACGGGTCGGACACTACTACCCCAACCGCCCCGGCAAGAAATCCGGTTCCGTTTACAGAATAGACAGATCAAAAAACTGCGAAGCGCGCTCCGGATGGCCGACGTTGTCCGCAGCGATGAGCAGCAGGTTCTGCATCAACCGGGCTTCCAGCACATCCCGGGTGGCCGCCGTGTCGGCCTTGCTCTCGGTGACGGCACCTTTCGTATCCATCTGCGCCCGCCGGGTGTCCGTGAAGTCCGCCTGGACTTCCTCAAACTCCGCCACGAAATCG
>DATFLS010000579.1:0-8772 GCA_035267465.1 bacterium | reverse complement strand
CGTTGTCAGCATGAACGATCGGAATTCGTTGGCAAACCCGATTCGCATGGGAATTTTCGACCGGCACAGTAAATAAGCCGTACTGAACGAATCGGGCAGGAGAAACGCCATCCCGAATTCACGTTCACGGATTTGCGTTATCAGCTCCTTCCGTCCCTGCCTGGATTTTCGCTGAGCCCGGGTAAAGGTCAGCAGGTCATCCACTTCCGGTACGAACTGGAACACGTCTGCAACCCAGGTTTTCCCCAACAGCGTGAGGTGGCTTTCCGGGAAGACCAGTTTCACTGCCTTCACCGCCGGTACCGCCATCACAGCATCCCCAATCCAGTTGGGTGCATACACAAGAATTTTTTTATTCATTAAGCTCCACAACTGAATAATTCACAGAAAATAGCATCCGGGGGTACACGGTAAAAGCAGACGTATACCTATGGAAGAACCAGCCTCCCACACTGCGTGCATGCAGACGCCGGCAGGGACAAAGCCATTTTAATACAGCGTGTCAGTGTTCATCTGTGGAATATCCCTGTCAGATTGGTGAATAACTCGTCTACCTTCAGATAATTTCCCGGCTACACCTCCTTTCGTGGTGCTCTGACGCTCATTGCATCTCTGGTAAATATAAAGAAATCCTTCTGGAATGCCCGAGGATTTCTCATAGATTGAGCGGTTTAGAACGCCGCTCGACCAGCCGGGTATTTTCTATTCAAAAAGTTGCAGCAGCCTTATTAGATTACGTTCGACCATGGACTAAACTGAGTCTCCGGGCGGCGGCTGTAACAAGAAGATTAAACAAACCGAAACCTGACTGGAGAGAGATGGAGCAGACGACTATAATACGCGAAGCCACAGAAGCAGACGCGGTGGTTCTGACGGAATTCAACCGGGCGATGGCACGGGAAACCGAAAACCTTGACCTGAATTACCACACGGTTCTTGCCGGGGTAAATTATTTGCTGAATCATCCGGAATACGGTTTTTATGTGGTCGCAGAACAGGGGAACGACATTGCCGGAACCCTCATGATCACCTATGAATGGAGCGACTGGCGCAATGGTTTGTACTGGTGGATCCAGAGTCTGTACGTGCTGCCGCATTTCCGCCGGCAGGGGATCTTCCGCCGTTTTTTTCAGTATCTTGCGGAACAGGCTGCGGAGCATGGCAATGTTGCCGGTATCCGGTTATATGTCGAGAACGACAACTCCATTGCGCAAGAAGCCTATGAGAGTGCCGGCATGAAGCGAACAACTTACACGGTCTACGAGAAACTGTATCCTGACAAGGAAGAATGATATTTTCGCGTGCGTACGCTCCGCTCGGCATTCGATCCCGCTCGTTTGACCGGTGAGACGTGTCCGGGGTAACCCGGTTGTCCTCTCTGCCAGAGAAAGATGGCTCCGTTAGGTCTTCAGCATGGGAGGCTCTGCCGGCTGATACGGTTGTCAGAATTTCTCCGGATTGCGTCAGATCCTCATATCCATGCAGGAATGAATGTCTCCCGTTTGTGGTTCTGTCAGTTTTAAACTCCGGGATGGAACTTGTATCTTACATTGTGAACAAAATTGAAGTGTGGAAGACTATGACTATATTCCGGTGGAACGAACAGATCAACAACTGCGGAGTGCTGCCCGCTACCAGCTGGAATGGCCGCCGTGGGTGAATGTCGAATCGATACAAGTGCAGGTGCAGGATGGAGTGGTGACGTTGTCCGGCACAGTCGACACCTGGTATGAACAGCAGGAAGCGACCGAAGCCGTCTATGAAGCAGGGGCCGACAAGGTGAGGAATCACCTTGAATATGATTTCGGACCGGATATTTCCTGATTCAATGGATCTTTGGTATCTGAATACTTATGCTGAAAACTGCCGCCGGATATGAAGATGCGGGTGGTAGTCTGATTCCGCATCATATTCTATTTCTTCTCAGAAGGAGAATGGTGGCGAGCATAAAATGAAGCCGCAGGATTAACGGAACACCACTGAGGCGCTCAAATGATGTAACGCCGGCGCGGTTGTTCTCATCAAATACAAGTAGAACCGGGGAATAAATAATAGAGGTAAAAGTCTGCTCGATAGACCCAATGGCAATGGGGAAACACCGAATTTATCATTGGAAAATTATATAACACTAGACTAAAGAAAGGATACCTCGATATGAAAATCACAGCAAACGTCGGCGGATGGGACAGAACAATCCGGTTGATTCTGGGAGTGGTGCTCTTCGTCCTGGGATTCACGGGAGTCTTCCAGGGGGTCCTGGCGATTATCGGCTACATTGTCGGCGCCATCGCCCTGATTACCGGACTCACCACGTTTTGCCCGGCCAACGCCCTGCTCGGATTTAACAGCCGGAAAGCGGCGACGTCCCCGCCCGAGACAGGCGCCGGGGGTGGAACCGGGTCCATGGAGAGCACCGAGTAGTTTCGTTCAAAGAGACTACTGCGAAGGGGCTGAAGCCCCTGGAATTATTTATAAGACGATGAT
Organism: bacterium; assembly: GCA_035267465.1. GTDB lineage: Bacteria > Fidelibacterota > JAANXI01 > JAANXI01 > JAANXI01 > DATFLS01. Next base: position 6,288 of record DATFLS010000579.1, on the reverse strand, counting down.
ATCCCCGGCATGAATGTCGGGGCTGGTGTGTCGCTTCCGCGCTGGAGCATCGATTACCGTCATGCCACCGCAGCCTGACCTTTGAAAGTTGAATACCAGGTCTGAAAACATGACTGAATTTATCCTTTAACTGTGCACATACCTTCTTTGTGGGTGCACAGTTCTTCTTTAGGTGTGCGCTGACCTTCTTTACGGGTGCACAACCTTTCTTTGCATATGAGCAAGCATGTGTGACATGCATATGAATCCTCCGGGGCGGCGCAGCCGTGTTCTGGATTCGCAACATGATTATGCCGGAATGGTAACCCGGAGAGAGGCCATCCCTGCACTCCATTACTCCTCAAACACAAACACGGCGTTCGGTTCCAGCACTCGGAATGTGAACGATTCGGTGAAATAGAGATGTACGTTTTCGCTGTCGTGCCGTTCGTATCCGATGGAGAGATCAGCGCCGAGGGTGAGTTGGTAATCCCCGCCCCGGTTTGTCACCAGGAACATGTTATCGATATTCGGACAGAACACAATTTCCGCTTCCAGGTTCTGTTCCACCTGGCGTTTCAGGGGATAGCCTTTGATGTAGCTGGTGATTTCTCGCCAATCGGTGGGGTTCACTACCAGCAGATAGGGTCCGTCAATGGAGGCTTCCTTGAATTCGCTGATTCCCTGGGGAACACAGCGCAGCACTTCTTCCGCTTTTTTCGGGCAGCTGACTTTTTTATACCCGGTGGCTTCTTTCAGTCCGGTGATGCCGCCGTTTTCAAAGCCATAGTAGACGGCCTGCTCTTCGAACCCGGCGATATTCCGGGCGGCGTCTTCCATGGGACCTAAATCCGCATCCTGGGCTCCCCGGGTGATGTTGTCCAGTTCCCAGATGTTCAGGATAAACGGAACCCGGGTTTCCACCAGCGGCTGGACGGTATTGATACCGTACCGGACGTCGCCTTTGTCTGCCCCGTCCGGAATGTCAAGGCGGCCGAGAGGCAGGGCTCCGTAATCCCAGCCCTTCGGTCCGTCCACGTCTACAAATTTCCGGGCAGTCAGCCGGGATTTCAGGATCCGGTTCGCCTGCGTGTGCAGTTCTTCCCATGTTTTCTCTGTTACCGGTGCCAATGATTTCTTCAAGATATCCATATCAACCTCTCCCTGGGAAAATTAAATTTTGCCAATGCCCAAATCGCGTGAACCGGAAAATACTATGGTGGCTTCTTCAGAGCCGCCTTCCTTTTCCGGCTCGAGATCGGTAATCTCCTCTTCCGAGAATAATATCTGTCGCAGGTGTTCGTCCCAGCCGTCCATATTCCGCCGGAGCCATTCCAGCGTCATGCAGGCATGTTCGATTTCCTCGTCCCGGTTATGGGCCAGCACACTCCTCAGGGATTCGTTATCCGAGACATCAACACGCTGCTGATACCAGTCGATTGCCTCGATTTCTTCCCGGAGGCTGTTCAGCGCTCTCACCAGATCGCGCGTCTCGGAGGACAATTCCTGCGGTGGTTCATGATAGTCGGTCATTCCATACTCCTTTTCCTTGGTTCAGGCATTTTCTGATTGTATCTATTGTGACTCAAGGCTATTCATTGAACTCAGTCCGGTGTCGCCCTTCTCCATTGTGCGCTCCTCCGGAGCGGGCCGTTTCGGTGAGTTCACTTCAGAGCCATAATTTCAGTTCATTAAACATAACAATTCTGTGTGATTTCCTAAACTGATCCATGACAAATTCTCCGCCGCGCGGACCAACCGATGCTCTCTGGAATTCTGTCCAGCGTGAGACCGGCTTGAAAAAGTATCCGATGTTTGGTTAAGTTGGTCCACTGGTAAGCGTAAAGAAACGAAGGAGGCCGTTATGTCCGAAGCAGGGATAGAGATCTATCATTTTGAACAGTGTCCGTATTGTGAGAAGGCGCGTCGCACCTTTCGCATCCTCGGAATGGACTACGAGAGCCATATGATAGATCCCAGGGACCGATCTGAGGTAAGAGAGGTGTCGGGTCAGCCGGAAGTGCCGGTGATTGTGGACGGGGAGAACGTGGTCTATGATTCGGATGCTATCATTGAATACCTGGATAATCATTATGGAGCGGAGATCGACATCATACCCGTATCGCCGGCCGAGCGGGGTGAAGCAAGAATACTCAGCAAATTCGCGGATGACACCTGGGGAGATCTCAACTACCGGGCTCAGCTGGAGCTGGATGCCGAGGGAACCGACCTCAATGATGCCAGCCGGAAGGTGCTCCAGGAGGCCATTAACCGGCAGGCATCCCTATTGAATGATTTTTTCACCAACCGGACATTTGCGGTGGGAGAAACGGTCACCCTCGCCGATATCGCACTGAGTTCCTTTCTCAGCCGGATTATTGAGTTCTCCGAATTTGAAATTCCGGAAGAGTTCGCCCATCTCTGGGATTGGTATTCTCGGGTGGGAGACCACCTGAAAGAACCGGTGGCTCAGGCCTGATGTAACGGAGGATGCGATTCTCAACTGAAATTAAATCCTGAAAATTGAACGCATCCTGCATACTCACCGACCGGCATTCCCCGGGTGGAAATAACAAATCGTTCTCTCTGGGGAGTAATTCGGTCCGGTTTATATTTCCCCAAGATATTCCAGCATTTGATCGACATCGGTGGTGGGCTGCTTACAGGTGAAATTTTGACAGACGTAGGCTGTGGCCTTGTTATCAATAGGTGTTTGATTCACAGTATATTCTGCAAGCTGGGTGATTTCATCTTCTGCCCTCTCGGATCGGAATACGGTGACTGCATTGGGTAGATACGTGGTCCACAGCGCCCGTATCATTGCCCGTACGGAGGATGTGCCCTCCTGTCCTGCGATAACGATTTCGTAGGCCGGTTCGATAGCGAAATCCAGTCCGCAAAGCATCATGGTGAAGGCATCGGGTTGATCTTTCATGAGACGGGGAAAAGCCTTAGCCGTGTTCAGAGCATACTGTTCATAGTCCGGATTCCCGGTCAGCCGCGCTAACCGGATGAGCACGTACATGGCCACCGAATTCCCGGAAGGATACGCCCCGTCGTATGCCTCCTTCTGACGGGCGATCAAATCTTCGCCGTCATCCGGTGTATAAAAGAATCCGTGGCAGTCCGTATCCCAGAACCGCACCATCATATCGTCGGCCAGGCTCATGGCGGTGCGCAGGTAATGTGGTTTGAAAATGGTTTCGTATAATTCCAGCAATCCCCAGATGAAGAAAGCATAGTCCGGGAGATTGCCCAGGACATCCGACTGGCCCTTCCGATACATATGCAGCAGCCGCTCCTCATCGTCCATCATGTAGTCCAGGATAAACGTGGCGGCCTTCTCCGCATCCTCCGCCAGCGGAGGATCTGTGAAGACACGGGACGCCTTGGCAAACGCGGCGATCATCAGGCCGTTCCAATCGGTGAGTATCTTATCATCCAGCAGCGGACTTTCCCGCTGTTCCCGGCGGGCAAACAAGGCCTGACGAGCCCGCTCGAGTTCCGTTTCCAGTTCCGATTCTTTCATTCCCCGTCTCTCGGCTATTGCCGACATCGGCTCCTCAAGGTAGAGAATATTGTCTCCGGTCTGCTTTCCGGTGCTTTCCTCCCGAAAATTGCCGTCCTCGGAAAGCTGGTAGACATCGATGAACAGTTCGGCATGCTCTTCATCAAGGATGTCGCGGATTTCGTCGGTCGTCCAGAGATAGTAGGCGCCTTCTTTGCCCTCGGTGTCGGCATCTCTGGCAGTGAAGAAGGCGCCGTCAATCGAGGTCATTTCCCGGAGCATATAGGTGAAGATTTCGCGGGTGGTCTGCCGGTAAAGTTCCCGGTTGGTCACCTGGTAGGCTTCAGTGTAGGCCATTGCCAGGAGTGCCTGATCGTACAACATTTTTTCGAAATGGGGAAGCAGCCACTCCCGATCCGTGGAATAACGGTGAAACCCGTAGCCCACATGATCGTAGAGTCCGCCCAGCCGCATCTGACGCAGGGTCTTCTCCACCATGGAAAGCGCCTGCTCCTCGCCGGTCCGGTGCCAGTACCGGAGCAGGAAGAGCAGGTGATGGGGCGAGGGGAATTTGGGTTCCTGGCTGAACCCGCCGTAGGCGTCATCATAGCGCCGAGTCAGTGCATCATAGGCCTTCCGGAGTATCTTGTCGTTCAAGCGCAATTCGGTGGGTTTCTCCGGGGGACGCTGTAATATCCGGGTCACCTCCTGCGCAGAGTTTAACACACGCTCCCGTTCTTCTTCCCAGAGATTGCGGATCTGCGGGATCAAATCCATCATCCCTTTCTGTCCGTGTCTGCTCTCTTTGGGAATGTACGTTGCGGTGAAGAATGGCTGTTTATCGGGCGTCATAATCACCGTGAGTGGCCAGCCGCCCCGGCCGGTCAGCATCTGGCAGACATTCATATACAGCTGGTCGATATCCGGTCGCTCTTCCCGATCCACCTTGATGCTGATAAACGCCTCGTTCATTTTCCCGGCAACTTCGGGGTCACTGAAGGATTCCCGCTCCATCACGTGACACCAGTGACAGGTGGAATATCCAATGGAGAGAAAGACGGGTTTATCCTGGGTTTCCGCTTCCCGAAAAGCCTCTGTTCCCCAGGGATACCAGTCTACCGGATTTTCCGCGTGCATCCGGAGATAGGGGCTTCGGGTGTCTGCCAGTCTGTTTTTTGCCTTCATCGCTTCCTCATTGCTCTGAACCTTGTTCTGCTCTAATACATAGAAAACCGGATTTGGGTGGACATTCATGAACTGTTGTTATCCGTATGGGGATTGTACGAACCTGCATCATTTCATAGCCCAGAATACCGGCTCCGAATATTTTGATAAAATTATTGAATCTGAGTCTGGTTTTCAACATTTCGGGCGGAATTCTGCGGGTGCGATGTCAGGATATGATAGTGGGGACGAACCCATGTTTTTCCGCCCGGGTATTAGTGTAATAAGATGAGGATGGCGCCGAGAATCATTATGCCGCCGGCGGAGAGGTTCTGCGCGAGCCGTTTCTCCTGGAAGAACAGGAAGCCCAGCAGGATATTGAACAGAATACTGAGGCGCTTGATACTGACCACGTATGAGACCAATCCGGTTATGAAGGCCAGATTCACCGACAGGGCGACACAGAACACCACAATGCCCAGGGTGATAAGCGGCTTCACAGATGCCGCATTGGGGAGAATCTCTCTGAGAATCCGGCCCCGAAAGAGCAGATGATAGACCGACAGCAGCAGGGTGGAGAAAGGCAGGGTAGTCCCGAGGGTGAACAGGGCGGATGAGTGCAGTATGGCATTTTTAAAAAAAGGGACAGCAATAGAAAAGCAAAACGCGGTGATAAACATATATCGGGCGCCGGTATCCCGGAACAGCAGACGCAGCGGTTCCCAGAACGATTGTTGGGTGCTTTCGATATGGAGAATGTAGGAACCCGAAACGACGATAACCACGCCGAGTACCCCTAACAGAGAAGGTGCTTCACCCAACACGAGGAATCCGGTGAATAACAGGAAGACAGGGGTAAAGGATAATAACGGCACCACCCGGGACATGGGCGCGTGCCGGAGCGAGCGGCTCATAAACACAATCGCGGTCACGTCCGCAAGACAGCCCAACAGTGCGGAAGGATAAAACGCGGGTTCAATGGGAGGAATCGGAATAAACAAGAGCATGACCACGGCAATACCCGAGGCCACCAGATACCGGGTGTATACAATCGTGCGATCGGTGGTATTGACCACCGCACTCTTCATTAACGTGCGCTCCAGCGTCGCGAATATGGCGGCAGCGAAGGCGAATACAAACCACATCTGAATTAGGTAATTACCCCCGTTTGTTGATCATATTCATTCTACGCGTCAAAGCTAATACATTAGATGATATTTCTCCATGGATTGTATGCAATCTTTGGAGGGGGATTAGACTCAATACTCAAAATTTGAGATCCGGGCCCGGGAGGGAAGGAAAGAACACAAAGTATCATGAAGGATTGCACAGCGTCGCACAATGAAAAGAATAACGATTCGTACTGCTTCCTGAACAGAGTGGACTTTATATCAACGAATCCTGCTGCCAGCCGAGTCGGATCAGATGGATTTTGTTTGGATCTGCGGTCCCTAGGTGATGCCGGGTGTCCGCGAGAAAGATGTGCCTGGGAGGCGGATTCAGCGGACGTTCCTCTCCGAAGTGCTGTGTGCGCTTGGCCTGGATAATGCGCACGCCGGTGGCGTCTACTGCCACCGGATCCGTACCGACCAATAATCCCTGGTACCGCCAGATATACTGCGGACTGAAATGGTGCG
>DATFLS010000578.1:0-4312 GCA_035267465.1 bacterium | reverse complement strand
CCGGCACTTTTGCCGACAGCTGCTCCGGCAGAAACAGGGATCCGGTCACATGGAATCCGGGCATGGACTCGAAAATGATATTCTCGACCTGGTAATGATCTTTTTCCACCGTACTTACCACCCGGGCATTTAACGGTGTTTTCTCCGGGAACTGGCCCATGACTCCATGCAATCTCTGGCGGACTAATTGTTGCCGTTTCCGCCACTGCTCAGCAGTACGGAGCTGCGCAATGGTTTCTTTTCGCTGGGATAAAAAATCGAACGCCTGGCCGGTGAGATGATGATAGAGCGCATTGGGTGCATCGCTGTGGTGCCGCCAATCTTCAATGACCGAAAGATCCTCCTGGGCCAGTCCGGTGGAGGTTGTGATGACAATGATCAACAAGACTATCCTGCTCGACCATCCTATATTCTGCCTCATAGATTCATCTCACCTGTCTCTTCTCGGGATTGCAGTAGTGGTTTTTTTACTCCAGCCACGCACCGAACACATCGTCCGGAGTGTCAAACGACTGCCACCGCCTGATAGTGAGCTGATCCCCGGCATGCTGCGCTTGATAGGCATTTTTGACTATTTGCAAATCAGTCTCAATCAATTCATTCCCGGCCAGGTTGCCGTCCTCATCGGTGACATTGGCCATCAGGAGTTTCCGGGGCGCCAGGCTGGCGGCCAGATCCGGGAGATCATAGGTCGTAAGCGCACCGGGGACAGCCGCATGAATGAAGTACGAATTATACCTGCGATCCATAACCAGCGTTCGATAGGAGATGAGTGGTCCGATCAACGCAATTTTGGTGAGCGACGGTTCGAAGGCGGCGGCATGCAGCAATACCGGCGCCATCTCTTGTCTGGCCACCGCCCCGATGTTGGCTGACTGCACCTCCGGCCGCTGCTTCAATACGGAGAGCAGTCGCATGATATCACCGGTGCGCACGCCGACAATACTTCGGCCGATGAGTATCGAGGCGAACCAGACGTTGTAGGAGACACCTCCGATGAACGCATCGCCCCGGAAATCCCCGGGTCCCATTTCCCCGATTCCGACTAAATCCGGCGCCAGCACAACATGTCCTTGCTGTACGAACCATTCGATCTCTTCACCGGGACCGGCCTGGGCTGACTTGCTCTGGGGATGGAGGTAGAGCAGTGCATGACCATTCCGTTCCCGGGGGATAAACAGCAGATACGGAATGATATAGTTCCCCTCCCCCTGTACGTAGTATTTCTCGATCACGTACCCCTCCCGCTGAAAGCGACCGGTAAATATCGGTTCCTGTATTTCTTCCGGGGGGCGATAGCCCGAAAGTGAGCGGGCCTCCTGTACGACATCCCCGAGATGTTCCTGCAGGTTTTCGCGGGAAGCGTCAAGTTTATCTATAAGATCGGCAGTTTCCTGTTTATTCAAACTGTAGACAATCTCGCTCTCCAGAGATGTCAACACCTGGCCGGTCTCGGTCACCTGCAATTCCTCCGGGGTCAAGAGTTCCACTTCTTCATCCTCTGAGCTGCCCGGAAGATTCAGGTGCTCCTGGAAGAAGGCGTACATGGCTTCCCGGTTTGGTTCTGTAGACATATGGGGAGCGTCATCTTCCACCATCCGGAATCGTTCCGGCTGTCCGAATGCATCAAACGCTCGCTGCACCTCCGCCGCCGTCTCCCGGGCGCCCTGGATGCTGAAAAAGTCCCGGGTGGTGGTAATCATCATAGTGGGTTTCGGGGCCCGCACTTCCAGGTAATCCGGATGATCCAGGCCGTGTTCGATGAACTGGTACATGTTTTGTTCGCCGTCCTGGGGACCGATCGATTGCAGCAAGCGCCGAAAACTGGTGATGTAGCATTCCGGGGCTGCCGCATAGATGCGTTCGTCCATGGCGGCGATGTACGCCGATTGGGTGCCCCCGCCGGACCGGCCGGTGATGCCGATACGATCCGGATCCACCTCGGGCCGGGTCAGCAGATAATCCACCGCCCGGATGCCGTCCCAGGTCATATACATGGCCTGCGAACTTCCGGAGATAAACGCCTGGGCTCCGCCGTAAGAATGCTCATTGGTACTGCCGCCCAACACGGTCTCACCAATCTCGGGATCGAAATACTGCAGACGTTCCCCCTGTCCCACCGGATCGAACGCGAACACCACGAATCCCTTCTTCACCAGGTTGAGAATAATATGCTGATAGGTCGTACTGCGATAGCCATCAATGGTATGCCCGCTGCAGTAAATGACGGCCGGGGTCCGCCCCTGCAGATTGCGTGGCAGAAACAGAGAAGAGGTCACATAAAACCCGGGCTGGGATTCATAAATGATGTGTTCGATCCGGTATTCGTCCTTCTCGGCTGTCCCCACCACCCGGGCATTCAGGGGTGTTCTTTCCGGGAAGGGCCCGACAATTTCATCGAGAGTTTCCCGGACATACTCCTGCCGGTTCTGCCAGTCTGCCCGTGTTTTGAGCTGGGCTACCCTCTCGGCCCGCTGATCCAGGAGCTGATATGCCTGATCTGCGAGATGATGGTATAACGCGTTTTCCGCATCCGTATATTTGAGCCACCGGCTGTTGCTCTGACTGCCGGCAATCACTGACAGATCTTCCTGGGCCAGTACCGGATTCTCGAAACTCGTCCACACAAAAAGCACGGCCAGGAACGTCACGAGCATCCGTTTGATATATAATTCTGAAGTCATAATCATCCTCCGATCTGATGTCGTTCCCGATTGTAGGCATTCATCTGTGTTAATCCGCTGATTCCGTGTTCATCGGGATGTTATAAAAAATCAAGGTGCTAGAACACTAACTTCCGGCGGATTCACATAGGCGGCATACTTCGAGGCGAGGACGTCCCGATCCGGCATGGAATCTTCGCTGATCCAGAAGCGATAATGGATGGTCAGCGTCTCATTCGCATCCAGATCCGTCCGGAAGAACGGACCGAACCGGCCGTAGTCCCGGTAAGCAGACCAGATGGTAGAATCCGGATTGTCCGGATGATCCATGTCAAGAACACTGTAAGTATTATTCCTCAGTCCGTACGACATTCCCACCCATGGAAGATTATAATCTTCATGTGGATCTATATTGTCCCGGTGAAAATAGTAAGTCGGCTGCTCCGCGCCCGGCGCCTCATCGGCCACATCGTTGTGGGCCCGATACTGCACTCCCCCGTGTTCGGCATTGCCGTCAAGCATAACCGGACCATCACTCGCCCGGAGAGTTGACGTAAAATCCAGCATCAAAATGGCGGGAGGAGATTGCCGGTAAATGGTTGCCTCCCGTTCCTCCTCGATGATGGTGGTGCCTGTGCTGTCGTTCCAATGAATCAGTGCCCTTGTCTGGCCCAGCACAGGTCCGGCTACTTCTCTCAGAAATTCGATATGTTTCTGGACAGTGAGATCTTCCATCCCCCAAAAAGATAATTCTTCCCCCTGGAACCCTACATCTCTCCAACCGATCATAATCCCCCGGTGATGAGACCAGAGCCCTTCCTTCGGACCGTTAGTGATCACATCTGCTCCCTGCAGGTCAAAGATATGATAGAACGCCTTGTTCAAAGCGGTGAGGGTTTCCCCCTCCTCAAATTGATCATCCATTTCATAGCTATATCTGAATACTCGTTTCTGATTCAGGAGCAGGTCAAGATGCACAGCCGGAGTATTTTCCCAGTGGAATGCAGGGGCGGCTTGCTCACGCGACCTAATGAGTGTTGCGGTCCAGCGAGCCGGATTCGTTTGACCTGTTTCCGGAAGTATCCACCAGAGCTGATGACCTCCGTCGTCTGTTGCGACTATCTGGCCGGGGATATCCGCATATGCCCCGTCATCAGATCCCAGGGTCACCACTATCTCGTCCGGAGATACTCTCCGAAATCCGGCGGGTAACTGCACGTTCGCAGATACCGGGATCTCTGCAGCGGAGTAATCAGTCGCCTGGAGTTCCAGATTAATATCAGTGGAATCAGGCTGGGGAGCACACATGGAGGTCAGCAGGAAAATGAATACCACAGCTCCGGCAAATCGTCTCTGTTTCATACCGCCACCTTTCGTTTTTACCTAAAACCGGACCTCATCCCCCCGATGATCGCACTCATGTCGGGAGGATTTATCAGGCACGGAAGCCATTTTTCAATAGAATGTTCCGACAGCCCGGTGAACTTCCGGTGTAACATCACCGGCTAGATTTTCTCAGACCTTGTCCGGCACCACGAACGGTTCCCGGTACTCCCGGTTCAGCAAGGCATCGGCCTGCGTATCATCCACGAACCGTTCCGCCAGACCATCGAACATCACGTCCCGCCCCACCCGGTACGACACATTCG
>DATFLS010000577.1:0-2934 GCA_035267465.1 bacterium | reverse complement strand
AAGCCGGTCGGTCAGCAATCCCACCCATTCGTGGGGATTATTGTAGAGTTCTCCCATGGCGATGGGAATGCTGGTCTGCTGCTTGAGATGCGGAAAATACCCGATATCCTCCGGAGAGAAGGGATCCTCGATGAAAAACGGTCGATACTGCTCCAGTGCTTTGATCAGGTTTATGGCGTCATTGGGATCGACTCGTTCGTGGATATCGTGCAGCAACTCGATTTCCTCGCCGCAGACTTTCCGCACGTGCCCGAACATTTTCGGAGTGTTGGTCAGATACGGGTACGGATCCATGTAATTATCTTCCGGCATCCCAAAGCCGCGCTGTTTAAAGTCGGCCTGTCCGGAGAGATGTCCCGACCCGTAACCGCCGAGCTGGATACGAATATGGCGAAAGCCCTGCTCCATGTACCGCTGCACCTGTTCGGCCACCTCTTCGATGGTGGCTCCGCTGGCGTGCGTGTACGTATCCACTGCGAACCGGCACTTCCCGCCGAGTAACTGATACAGCGGCATACCCGCCCGCTTCCCTTTGATATCCCAGAGCGCCTGGTCCAGCCCGCTCAGGGCATTATTCAGCACCGGCCCGTTCCGCCAGTAAGAACTCACGTAGGCAGTTTGCCAGATATCTTCAATGTTATCAACCTCTTTCCCCTTGCAAAAATCATTGAGATATTTATCCACCGCCGTAACGACGGCATGCGCACGCTGTCGAAAAGTGGCACACCCTACGCCATATAAGCCCGGCTCATCCGTCTCCACCTTCACCACCACCAATTCGATTCCATGCGGACAGGTGGGAATCGCTTTGACGTTCGTGATTTTCACCGGCGGCATTCCGGTGGTTTGTTGTGAATAGGTGCGGGTTTCGGCCTGTGTGCCCCGGCCGCTGAATCCCATAAGTCCGGCTGCCGCTGCTGCTCCCAGTCCCTTTAAGGCATCACGTCGATGCATACTCGTACTCCTTTCATGTAACAGGTTATCATACTGTGTGCAAGACACTGAAGTACTCACATGTTATGGCATTCGGAACAGGAACGCAATATACGTTCGGGGGAGGCGGTAGGTATGATTTGGACCGGACACCCTGAGAATACGCATGCCCCGGCATCTCAGGAATTACAGTCTGATAAGGTCACCTCTATTTCGGACAGTTACCTGTCGTATTCTGTATTGTCATCTGTGAACATCTGCAAAGATCCGTGGCTGCCCTATCGCTTCAAGGCTTCCAGATCGGTGAGATATAAAAACACTTCCGCCGCATGCCAGATGTGCGGAGCACAGATCCCGGCTTCGGCATAGACGGTATCCACGACAGCCATTCCCGAATACTCAGCCTGACTGGCATGCGCTTCCCAGGTGAGCGGATACGGCCGGTCACTGATAGGACTCCGCTTATATCGATGGAAGTGGTCCGATGCCCAGCCCAGATAAGGATAATTCCGGGTATCATCGGCATCATTGCCGCCAAGATATCGTCCGCGAAAGCCCATCCAGAACAGGGAGGAATATGTATCTTCCATCAGGGGAACATAGTACGGATCATCCATCGATAACGCTTCCAACCCGAATTTCAGCCACTTGGTCTGATAGACCGGATGCCGGTTAAAATCCGTCCGCCCCCGGATATAAGTCCCGTAGGAATCCCTGACCTCATATTGTTCGACCTCGTTCAGGACACTGTCCACCAGGGGATGGGCGCTGTCGGCCGCCAGCGAAATCAGGTAGAGGACTTCCCCCAGATTATCCGCTTCGGCTTCATCGGCATTATTGTAGTCATAGGGATCGCGCAAACCCGTAATCCAATCCTCCAGCAGGGGAAGGTTGCCGGTCTGCGCCAGGCACATGGCGGCCATCGCACCGTCCCGGTACCACGGCTCGTTGTAAACGAACAGGTTCGGCACGGGCGCGCCGTCTATAATGTTCACCAGAATTTCCTGGTGCAGCACCCGGAGCACCTCGGAATGATCATATTCGTTGAAAGACGGCAGTGTGACCGGCGCATCGGACTGCGCAATGAGGGTGGTCTCGCCATTCTGCCGAAGCCAGATCCCCGCGGAATCTTCCCGGATTTGTACTAACATATCATCAGCAGTGTGCAGCACAACCCGATACTCCGGCGGAATAATAATTTCCCTGACCGGGTCCCACCGATCAATAATTTCCCCGGTGAGGACATTGCTCAGAACCCCCCGTCGATACAAGAGTTTCGGACGATCTCCCATTCCGAACAGGAAGAAGTTCACCGCAGGCAATTCCCGGCTGCCACCATACTCTTCCTGAAATTGTTCCAGGGATTCGGAATACGCTGCCTGCGCCTGCGATGCCTGATTGAGTATTTCCTCCGTATTTTCACAGGAAAAAAGACTCAACACCAGCACTATCCCGGCACAGAAAATGGCATGGCTGCTGAGTGAAACCTGATAATTCAGCATGACGGACCCTCATGTGGTTCATCTTCATTATGTTCAACACAAGTGTAGCACACAAATCGCCGGAAAATCTATGAAAACCGGGCCCGACTTTACAAGAGAAAATATGTATTTCGTTCCGCATTGCCATTTTTTTCCTGAGCCACAAGGTTCTGTCATCGACAATATCTCAATACTCTTATCCGAACGGCAGGAGTATAGAGGAGTTATAGTGTCATCCCGAGGTTCCTCGGGAAGGGGTGCGTACCAGTGCGTGGGGGACGAGACCGGAGACGCGCCAGGGATCGCGTCCTCCAAGGGTGTCCCGCAGTCGAACCTGCAGCAGCGCGGAACCATATCTCACCAACCACCATATTACCCGGTATCTTCAGAACCCTATTGCAAAAAGTTGCAATGGTATCCTGAACCTTCAGAACCGCATTGTAAAAAGTTGCAATGGTATCCTGAACCTTCAGAACCGCATTGTAAAAACTTACAATGGTATCTTGAACCTTCAGAACCG
>DATFLS010000576.1:0-5039 GCA_035267465.1 bacterium | reverse complement strand
CAGGGAGTAGCCTTCATACAGATGGTGCCGTCCGCAGGCAATGATCAGGGGAATGTCGTGCCAGTATCCGAACGCTAATTTTCCCTCGTGTCCTTCCACGGTGACTTCCGGGAAATGAGGGATCTGCTGGTAGGGAATAGTTTTCTCCGGATCAAGTTGGTCGATGAAAGAACCCAATCCCGAACCAAGCACCAGGCTAACTTCCGGAGTGATCTTGATCCGCTCCACAAGCCAGGTATGTGCTTCATTTAATCTATCAGTCAGGGAAGACATTCTTCCAATGCAAATGTCGACAGAAGGGAGGAATTAAACATGAGATATTTGGCTTATTCCGTCAGGCTGTGATGGATTGATGCACCACAGGAAGTTTATGAATCGAGAGCTCGTTTAAATCCAATTTTTTACTGGCGTTATCTATATCCATGCCCACTAAATTACCATTCGTGTCATAGTCTAATACAATACCTTCAGATATTTCCGTACTCTCTGCACTTCGATTTGAAGAGAGTTCGATATATAAGGAATCAGTCTCAGGATAGTAGTTTAATTTCATGGGCGGAATCTCGTATATCGATTGTTCTCTTATTTTACAAATTGTGCTGGACTTTCAATCATGTCGATGTCAAAGGGTCTTTATACTTCTTCTGGACGAGATGCCCAAATATACTGTTTTTAATAATTTTTCGTTTCCGGTCTTCCTGTATTTCGTAATCGGTTTTGCCTTTTTCCTCTTCAAGGAGTTTTTTCTGGATATCGTGTTTCATTCGCACACAATCGAATTCTTTTTCACCAGTCATAATTCAATCACCTCCCATGGTGAATAGATTTGAATTTGCCTGTATCCATGCAGTAGGTTGATAGCCTGAAATCTTTTTATTTTCTGAAAATTAACTATATGCTTGAAATTCCAGCTCACGAGAACGTCGACATCTGCGACTGAAGCTTGAGCGATATGTTCGGCATCATTTTGCCATATCTGCGTGAGAATTCCAGCATCAATATATGCATCTCTGAGATTTTTTACTTCTTCGTTATAGTATACAAATTCAAAGTCTTCATCCGATAACCGGCCGAATACATTCTGAACAAATTCAGGTGCTTCATCAAGTTCGGTAAGGGTTGTATCCGACACAATTAGGGAATATTTACCTGCACTTACTTCTTGAAAAAATTGAGTGCTTATTTCTGAAAATTCTTCATCAAAACAACCACCAAAAACTGAGGTATCCGCATATATTCGTAACTTTTTCACTGATTTACCGGCTATTGTAACTGGCTAATCTGAACGGTTCATAGAAAGCCGCATTACTATGATATATGTTTGTGGTCATCTGTTCCATCTGCGTAATCTGTCCCGAGACATCCCGCTGGGATGTGCAATTTTTCTATGAATAATTTTGTCTAAGGAAGCTGCGATGCAATGCGTTGCAGCGTCGAGAGTATCGCCTCATTCTCCGCCAGCGCTCCCATTCCAATCTCCCCCTCCGCCAGCTGTTTCTCAATCGGTTCGATGACAGTCAGGGTATAGATAACCCTGAGTGTTTCAATCTGCCGGGCGGTAAAGGGATTCTCCCACATCCGGGTATTCATGGCGGGGGCAATAATCAGCGGTTTGTCCCCCAGTGCCCGCACAGCTGATGTCAGCAGATTGTCACAGATGCCGTTAGCCAGCTTGGCCAGAGTGTTGGCGGTGAGCGGCGCGATCAGCAGAACGTCGCACCATCGGGTCAGCTCGATGTGCAGGATTCGCTCGGTGTTACCCCATTCGTCCCGGTCCCGGTAGCAGGGGTGCTGGCTCATGATAGCCAGAGACTGCCGGGTGACGAACTGCAGGGCCTTCCCGGTGACCATCGTTCGAAACTGATGCCCTTGTTTGCGTCCCCGGGAGATAAAATTCGGCATCCGGTAGGCCGCAATGGAACTGGTAACGCCCAGCAAAACCTTCATAATCATCCCTGTCGTGGGTGGATTCCGTTCTCACCGCAAATGTACGGCATCCCGGTCCGATTGTCGACCAATTTTCCTTGGGCAACGGCAGAAATAGCACGCGGATGACGCAGATTGTGCAGATAACCGCAGATTACCCTACACCCCACACCCCAGGGTATATAAGTGCATAGGTACATCTCGAAGAGATCCCCTTGGGATAAGCTCATAAGGATTATATGAACGAAATAAGTATACTTGATGTAGTGTCGGATGATTGATATCGGTGTGGTGATTCTGGGATACCAGCCACTTCTCAACCCTATGTACTTATTTCCCTATGTACCCGGCGGGGTGTGGGGCGGAGCCCTCTTTCCTCTCGTTTAACTCTTTCCTATTTTTTTAATCTGTGCGCATCTGCACAATCTGCGTCATCTGTCCCGTAGGGACCCCGTTGGGGCGTGCTATCCCTCCGTTCACTGTCTGTACGAAAATAACCCTTGATTTTTCCTCCCCGATTCCCCTAATTTAGTAATGTTCGATAAATGTTCGAACATCGAATGAAAGGAGCCATAACGATGGAGATGCAGGAATCTCAGGAGCAGAAGATTCTGCAGTTTATCCGGGACTACAGCGATCGTGCTGACCGGTCGCCGTCTTTCCGGGAGATCCGGGATCACCTGGGGGTGCGTTCGTTGTCCACGGTGCATTATCACGTGAACAAGCTGATCGAGCAGGGCGTGCTGGCGAACCGGGACGGCCATCACGGCAAGCGGAGCCTAAAAGTGGTGCCCCCGGATCCGGAGGGGGCCCGGGAGATCCCGCTGCTGGGCCGGATCGCGGCTGGCCTGCCCATTGAAGCGGTGGAGATCCCGGAGAAGGTGACCGTACCGGCCCGGTTTTTTGATCCGGAGAACTATGTGCTGCAGGTGGAAGGGGATTCGATGATTGAAGACGGCGTGCTGGACGGCGATCTGGTGGTGGTCCGCCACGCACGGACCGCGGAGAACCGGGAGATGGTGGTGGCGCTGGTGGACGGCGAGGCCACCCTCAAGCGCTACGTGCGCACGGAGAGGGGCATCGAGCTGCATCCGGCGAATCCGGATTACCCGGTGATTCACGTGACTCCGGATCAGGAGTTCGAAATCCGCGGGAAAGCCATCGGGGTGATCCGGGAGTACTGAAGAGATAGTTACAAGTGCTAGCAAGTGCTCACAAGTGCTATCAAGTGCTTACAAGAAAAAAACGACCAGGGTATACGCTCCTGTCAATACTTGTTCGCACTTGTCAGCACTTGTAAGAACTTGTCAGCACTTGCTGGCACTTATAACATGATGCTGCGGATAGTGCAACTGAACAATAAAAACGCATCGATACGTGTAGAGCGAGCATCAATGAACCCGAAAGTCTTTCATATCCGGTTACCGCGGTTTCCGGTGCAGGCCGAGCGGGTGGTGGACCCGCGGCTGGCCACCCGATCCGTGGGGATCATTTCGTCGGAGAAATCCAGCGGCACGCTGGTGGCGGTGTCGCCGGAGGCGGAAGAGGACGGTCTCCAGCCCGGCATGCCGGCCTCGCTGGTCCGGAAGATGTCGCCCCGGACCGTGCTCCTGCCGGCCAACGCCGCACTGTATCACAAGGTCAACCAGGTGATCTACGAGGTGGTGTCGTCGTTCTGTCCGGTGGTGGAGCCCGGCGGGTTCGGGCAGTTCTACCTGGACATGCACGGTATGGAGCGGGTGTACCAATCGTATCGGCAGGCCGGCGACCGGGTGATGCAATCTATTCAGGAGAAGGCGGACTTGGGCTCCCAGGTGGGGATCAGCCGGAACAAGCTGGTGAGCGCCATCACCACCCGGGTGGTGCCGGAACGGCTGTATTCCGTGGAGTCCGGCCAGGAGGTGGGGTTTCTCTCCCCGCTGTACAGCGGGCACCTGCCGATCACCACGGAACAGGTGGTGCAGGCGGCCATCCGGGATCTGAACGCCCGGGTCGTCCGGGACGTGCAAAACCTGACCCTGAACGACTACAGCGCGGAAGTGGTGTTCGGCCGGTACAGCCGCCAGGTGCATCACCAGGCCTACGGGATCGACACTTCGGCGGTGAAGCCGCCCCAGATCAGGGACCACATCGTGGAGCGGCAGGTGCTGGAAGCGGATACCAACGACGAAGATATTTTGCGGGGGACCGTCCGGCTGCTGGGGGAACAGATCGCCTTTCAGCTCCGGGAGCAGCAGCGGGTGGCGAAGAAGGCGGTGTTCTCCGTGCACTACACCGACGGCTGCGAGAGCACGGCCACCGGATCGCTGCCCCACTATTCGGACCGGGCGGTGACCGGGGAACTGGAGCGGCTGTACGAGCGGGCCAACATCCGGCGGAACCGGGTGCGGTCCGTGATGGCGGATGTCTCGGAATTTCGGGCGTTCGCCCGGCAGATGGACCTGTTCGACGACGCGGCCCCGCCCCGGGAAGACGCCCTGTCCGACCAGCTGGATCGCCTGCGCCGGAAGTACGGCTTCGAGGCGGTGCAGCCGGCAACCGCGCTGCTGCAGGCGGCGTGAGGAGTGAGGAATAGCACACAGATGCCGCAGATCGAGCAGATAGTCGCAGATGAAAAGACGTGTTAATGGGAAAAGGCAAACGGCAAAGGGCAAACGGCAGACGTATTTCGCCGTCATCTGAAGTGGGAAATAGCACGCCCCAGGGAGATCCCATTAGAAAACAGTGGATGGCCACTGATTAAAGAAGCAAAAGAGAGGAAAGAGTTAAGAGTAAAGAGTATTTCGCCGGAAGCTGAGGTGGAAAAGAGTATCACCCGGCCGTGCCTCCCTGCGCCGGGTGCATAGGGTATATAGGTACATAGGGTATATACGTTGCTGCGGGAGGGAAAGAGGCGGGCTTGAATCAGTTGTGGGATATTGATGTCGGTGTGATAATGCTCCATACCAACCGCTGTCCAGCCCTATGTACTTATGTCCCGATGTACCCGGCGGAGTGTGGGGTACTCTTTACTCTTAACTCTTTCCTCTTTTCTCTTTTTTAAATCTGCGTCATCTGCGTGCAATTTAAGATCAAGGCTATGTTCGTCCATCTGAACACACATTCAACCTACT
>DATFLS010000575.1:0-3135 GCA_035267465.1 bacterium | reverse complement strand
TGATAGCATCGTCAGTATGACGACGGAGAGGAGTCACGAACGGCTGAATCGAATTCATTTACCATCAGATATCCTCTATCTGAATTACGTTGGTATTCCCCTGTCCGGTCATATAACAAAAAGGGCAAAGGGAGGATATTCAGAGCTGAGAGAACTAGGACCAAAAGATGGACTGACTCTGATCCCAGACGAGATTATTCCCAGTAGCGTGACCATCGCGGAGATTGGCCTGGATCATTATTTTCTTGATTACGAAATTGAGCTGAAAACCGTAGCACTTGTCCAGCTCGTCATTAATTATCTGGAAGAGTCAAAATAGCATTTAATGGTCAATACCACCCTGCATTGGTGCTTTGACTGTGTATATCATAGCTATTCACGACTTTAAGGTCTCTGCAATTGAGCGCTGAAATTTGACTCTACACAGTTGTTTTGTTCTATCAGGTGGAACTTTAGATTTCTCTTATCTATCGCCCCGCTTCATAGTTTCCCGATGTATACATCTGCCGTCGCCTCCTTGCCCGTCTCTTGCTCTCCTTTAACCACCATTTCATAAACATTTTTTAGTTCCGTCCAGAGACTATTTCCATTTCATGCAGTAGTAAAGGTTGGAGGACTGCCGCAGGAAGAATATATTATCTGCTGACAATCACTCAGTAAAATTCAATATAATCCCCTGAGGAAGCCGTCGATGATTGCACTGCTCATCATCGCAGATGATTTAACCGGTGCCAATGATACAGGCGTGCAGTTAGCGAAACGGGGGATACCTACATTCGTTACCATCGATCCGGGGATCGATTTTTCCTCGCTGGCGCAGGCTATCCGGGTACTGGTGGTGGACACGGAAAGCCGGCATATTCCTGCCCCTCAGGCAGCGCAAAGAGTAGAAAAGATCACGCAGCGTGCCCGCGAACAGGGGGTTAAATTCTTCTATAAGAAGACGGACTCCACTCTCCGTGGCAACATCGGTGCTGAACTGGAGGCGGCTCTCAGGGCTTCTCACAGAGACAGGCTCGTCTTCGTACCAGCCTTTCCCGGAGCGCAGCGTTTCACCAGACAGGGCACTCATTACGTGGGCGCCGAGCTGCTGCATACCACAGAATTCGGCCAGGATCCGCTGGAGCCACTCACCACAAGTTCTATTCCGGAGATTTTGCAGCAGCAAACGAACCTGCAGGTAGCAACTGTCTTCCTCGATGCGATTCGGCGAGATGAAGAGGTAAATTTTGAAGGCGGAGATATTATCGTGTGTGATGGTGAAACCGGGGACGATCTCCGGCGCATCGGTGAGCAACTGCAGGCACAATGTCTCCTGGGCTTGACGGCAGGCTCCGCCGGGTTTGCCGGGCTGCTGCCGGACCTTTTACAATTATCGGAATGCAAAACAGATGAGATTCAGGTGGACGGGCCGGTGCTGATTATCAATGGGAGTCTGAACAGTGTCTCTCTGAAACAGGTTGAATACGCGGAAAAGACGGGTGTAAACAGTATCTCAATCTCTCCGGAGGATCTGCTGCGGGACGACTTTGAAATGACGGATCAGTACAAGAATATCTATGCCAGGAGCCGGAGAGCTGCAGAAGCCGGAGAGGATTTGATTATTCGGACCACTCCTTCCAGGAAGGCTGTAGAGGATTACCTTGCTGCAATCAATCCGCATTTGTCGGCTCAGGCGGTATACAAAACCGCAGCCAGTCACATCGGAATTATCGTGGCGAACATCCTTCGGGCTGCCGATTTTCCCGCCTGTGCAGTATTCGGAGGAGATACGTTACTGGGGATTATGGAGGCGATGTCGTTCGCCGGAATCCGTCCACGTGCGGAAATTACGTCCGGGACGGTCTTATCGGAAGTTGAAGGAGCTCCCGGGAGCCTGCATCTGATTTCCAAGGCAGGAGGGTTCGGAGAGGAGGACGTAATCATTGAGATTATAGAATATATACGGGGGAGGACTCCATGATCGGTATTACTCTGGGTGACGCCAACGGGGTTGGTCCGGAGATATTGTTACGGGCTTTCCAGGAAAATTTGCTCCCCGGCCAATTTTTGGTTATAGGAGATTACCCTGTTCTTGAGGCATGCAATGAGCAATTATCTCTGGATGCCCCAATCAGAAAAATGATGGATGAGGATGATTATCAGCCGGAATACATCAATGTCTATGATCTGATTCTGTTAAGGAAGGAAGATATCACTCCGGGTCGCATTGCAAAAAAGGTTGGGAGTGCCGCCCTGGAGTATGTGCGGAAGAGCACCCGGCTCGCACTGGATGGATTCCTCGCTGCGATAGTCACGCTGCCGATTAATAAGGAAGCGGTCCGGCTCACGATGGAGGATTTCACCGGGCACACCGGTTTCATCGCCTCCCTGTGTGATATCACGAACTATACTATGATGCTGGCTTCCAGAGAACTGATTGTCACTCATTGTTCCACCCATGTGTCGCTTCGGGATGCGATTGCCCTGGTAACCAAAGATCGAGTATATGATGTCATTCGATTGACCGATGATGCGGTGAAAAAACTGCGGTCCCAGGCGCGCATTGCCGTGGCCGGCCTCAATCCCCATGCGGGGGAACACGGAGCCTTCGGAGATGAGGAGGAAAAAGCGATTGCACCCGCAGTGGAGAAGGCACGGAAAACAGGACTCGACGTGACGGGACCGGAAGCCCCGGATACGGTTTTCTATAGAGCAGTGAACGCCCGCTATGACGCCGTGGTCTGCATGTACCACGATCAGGGACATATTCCGATGAAACTGTCAGGGTTCGAGGAAGGAGTGAACGTCACCCTGGGGTTGCCGATAATCAGAACTTCCGTAGATCATGGTACCGCGTATGACATTGCCTACCAGGGCATCGCCTCGGTGAAAAGTTTTCATAACGCATATGAAATGGCGAAACAACTCACGGGTTGACTATGAAAGAGACAATTATAGAAACCACGGATTACACGAATTGTCACGAATTAATTCATAATGAGATGGTAAATGTACAATTAAAAAGAGAATCAGATATATGCTATGAACCCTCATACTTATGAATTCTCCGTGTGGCAAGTCGCAGGGAGAATTCATCATGATTCGTGTCTATTCGTGTAATCCGTGGTTTCTATATCAGTTACAACTGTGGGA
>DATFLS010000574.1:0-3726 GCA_035267465.1 bacterium | reverse complement strand
TTCATAGTCCTCTTCCACTTCCTCTTCCCGCAGCTGCCGGGTCACCGGTATCGATCCGTTAAAGTGATCCGCGTGGGTAGTCCCCAGACAGGGGATCTCCTTATCCGCCTGCGCGAACATGGTTGCAAAGCAGCTGTGCGTGTGAGTGATCCCGCCGATCTCCTCGAAAGCTTTGTAAAGAACAAGATGGGTGGGAGTATCCGACGAGGGGCGTAACTCGCCCTCGACCACGTTGCCCTCCGGATCGACCACCACCATATCTTCCGGTTTCATAGCATCATAGGCCACCCCGCTGGGTTTGATTACCATCAGATTCTGCTCCCGGTCAATACCACTGACGTTTCCCCAGGTGAGGGTCACCAGATCGTATTTCACCAGATCCTTGTTCGCACGCCAGACATCCACTTTCAGCTGTGACAGCATCAACTCTCCCCTCTTTGTGCTTCACGGATTGCGATGAGGTCCTTCATCACATTATGCATTGTGCCTTCCCACTCTCCGGTACCGAACGCGTCGTGCAGCTGACTGTATAATCGATACACCTTCTGATACACTTCATGATATTCCGGATTGGGTTCGTACACCTCATCCACGCCGGTCATGGCCTCCTCGGCCTCCTCCACACTCGCGAATCCGCTGTGCACTTTCCCGGCAGCCACGGCCCCGAAAATCGACGCTCCGAGTGCACAGGTTTGTTCGCCGCTGGCCACTTTCATTGGCCGGCCGGTGATATCCGCGTAAATCTGCATCAGCAGCGGATTCTTGTTGGCCAGTCCTCCGCAATTCACAATCTCATTGATCCCCACGCCGTATTCGTCGATCCGGTTAATGATAGTCAACGCGCCAAACGCCGTGGATTCGATCAGGGCCCGATAGATTTCGTGGGCCTGGGTATGCAGGGTCTGGCCAATGAGTAACCCACTCAGCCGGACGTCCACCAGAATGGTCCGGTTGCCGTTATTCCAGTCCAGGGCAATCAGTCCATGCTCTCCAGGTTCGAGTTCGCCTGCAGCCTTCTCGAGGTTCTGAAATTTCTCATCCATGGTTTTGCCATAGCTCTCAGGCACCAAATGTTTAACAAACCACAGAAAAATATCACCGACAGCGGATTGTCCCGCTTCGATACCATAATAGCCCGGAATGACCGACCCGTCCACAATCCCGGCAACGCCGGGAATGTCCGCCAGTTCGCGCCGGTTCGGCCAGACCATGATATCACAGGTGCTGGTCCCCAGTATCTTCACCAGCGTTCCTTCTTTTACGCCTGCGCCAACCGCTCCCATATGTGCATCGAACGCACCGACGGCAATAGCGATACCGGGTTCAAGTCCTAACTGCTCAGCCCACTCTTCTGTCAGATATCCGGCCACCTGATCGGCCGGGACCGCCTTTTCGTAGAGCCGGTCTCTCAGTTCCGTTAGAGCGGGATCCAGAGCTGCGAGAAATTCTGCATCGGGCAAACCGCCCCATTCCTCGCTGTACATCGCTTTATGACCCGCCGCACAGACACTGCGTTTGATTTTATCCGGACGGACTTCCCCGGTGAGCACCGCCGGGATGTAATCGCAGATTTCCACAAAACTATGCGCTGCGTCGAAGACGTCCGGCGCTACTCGTTTGCAATGCAGCACCTTGCTCCAAAACCATTCTGACGAATAGGTGCCCCCGATTTTCGCCAGATAGTTGGGACGCATGTCCTCCGCCAGTTTCGTGATTTCTTCGGCTTCCGCATAGCTGGAGTGATCCTTCCAGAGCCAGACCATGGCATTTAAATTATCTTTGAACTCATCAGTGAACGCAAGCGGTGTTCCGTCCTCTGTGACCGGCATGGGGCTACTGCCGGTGGTATCGATGCCGATCCCGATAATCTGATTGGCCTGGAAGTCCGGATAATTTTGTTCCGCCTCGGCAATGGCCTCCCCGATAATCACTTCAATCCCGTCGAGATAATCCTGTGGATTCTGTCGGGCCACGTTGGGATTCCTGGGATCGAGCAAGATGCCGTGTTCACCTGACGGGTAGTTATAAACACTGGTCGCCAGCTCGCGGCCACCCTCAAGATCTGCGATAAGAGACCGTACCGAATTTGTTCCGAAATCGAGACCAATCACGTAAGTATTCATAATGCCTCCTTAGGATGGGGAAATCTGCATGTTATCGTATTCCGCAAATAACTCGATCCCATAGTGGGTGTCCTGATGTTCGAGTATACTGAAGCAGATAATTTTCGTTGAAAATATATCCCATCCTCTTCGGAAATTCCATCGATAAGAACTGTATGCAGGCCATTATGTGCAGATACATTGTTTCAGGATCACTATTCCGTTATTTTGGAAAAAACATTAGCTGATCTCTGAAATCATCCTTCCAGAGGAATTTGATTGGTGTTTCCCATGGAAAGAAGAGAGATTCACTACGTACGGCGCTGTCAACGCCAGGCGAATCAAGAGAGTCTCTTATGGTCGCTCAGGACCATGTCTCTTCGATATCTGTCCTCTCTCCGGACGGCATTCACCGATCTTCATCTCTGTTACCTGGAGTCCGCCAGACTCTCGAACCATAGCGCTGAATATGCTGGGAAGAGGGTTCACCGGATCTCTCTAACAAATTCTCGGAATATGAGATGATCGGTGTTTGACTTATTTCTACAACTTCGGGGGAACACCCCCTTGGGCAGTTTCACCAATAAATAAGGTATAAATCCCCCCATTTGTTGTTGCGACATACAAGAAATCGCCATGAAAGGCGCCTGCTACCGGTTCGGACGGCAAGGTGGCCAGTGTTGTGATCGTTCTGTCCGGCGTCACTTTTTCGACAGCTGAATTATAACCGCGGTTCATCAGATACGCATTTCCTGCGCCATCCAAAGCCAGAAACGTTGCCGCATGAAGATTATCGGGTGACCAATCCGATGGTTCATACATCACTTCCAGATCTGCGGAGATGCCCGAGTCGGTGATTCCGGATTTTCGTATACCATGGGAATCGTCATAACTTTCGTTATCCGCCCAATTATAGACGTAGAATTCATTATTATAAATGCGGAGTAATCCACCATAACCAATGGGTGCATTCAGGGCATATTCCTTCAGTGGCTGTATGGTTTTATTCGGAGTCACCTTATTAATAAGTGCCCCATTGATGACCACGTTCTCATCCCAGTAGTAGTAATTATTCCAAACATAGTATGATGCCACATACATGTTCCCGTCAGCATCCCAGTCAAAGGAGTAAGGATGCCAGATATCGGTTCCGGAGATATATTCTTCCACCGTCCCGTCGTTCAGACTTATTCGATATAAACCGCCGCTGGCACCATCCCAGACATCCCAGGCCCAATCAGTCCAGGCTGTGGCAACATACAGGTACTGATTATCAGGTCCGATATGCAGTTCTCCTCCTACAAACGGAACCGGAACGCCGGTAGAGAACTGGGAAACCTGGCCGGAGGAATTGATCTGATATATGGTTCCATCACTGCCCTGGACATAACAATTACCTTCGGTATCGAATGTCAGACCTCCCGGATATTCCCCGCTGCCGGCAATTCCGTCAATCTGTGTGCTATCGATAAAAACAGCGACAATCTTTTCGAAAGTGATTTCAAGGATATTACTCCAGGATTCATTCACCAGATTGGATACGGCAAGTTCAGTAGTGATATAATCCAGACCGCCCACTTCCGGCGTGGAGACTTCAATTGTTTTGGAGTCGACTACTTCGGTC
>DATFLS010000573.1:0-2923 GCA_035267465.1 bacterium | reverse complement strand
TTCCTCTTTCCTTTCTTCCGCAACTTCCGGCGCTCTCTTCGCCTTTTGCCAACTGCCTATCCCGATTACAAACTCCTCAAACCTGTGATTTTGTGGAGTTGTGTTTATCTGGGCTGCCAACTGGTCCTTCCGATCTCCCGTCTCCGGTCTCCGGTCTCCGGTCTCCGGTCTCCATACTTTTCACTTCTCACGTTTCACGTTTCACTTCTTTTCAATCCGTGGTCATCCATTTTTTCTGTGCAAATCTGTGTGCTATTTTTCTGCATAACATGCTGAAATCACCCCCCAATCGACACCATACTCTCAAATTTCACCTGTTTCCGGTGCCGTTCGGCTTCGAAGCCATCTTTGAATCGCTGCCGGATCTTGCTCCGAATCGCCGTCCGGATAGTTGCATCACCGGTGCCGCTCCGCAGGAGATGTTTGAGATCCAGCACCTCCGTGCCGTACAGGCAGGTCCGCATCTGTCCCTGAGCGGATATCCGGATGCGCGAGCAGGAATCGCAGAATGTCCGGGAAGCGCCATAAATAATGCCGAGTGTTCCCTGGTGACCGGGTATCCGGAATTGCGTTGCCACGCCGTTCCCCTCACTGGTGATCGGCTGCAGTTCAAAGTGTTTGCGAAGTATCGCCTTAATGGCATCGCCGGTGATGGTCTCGCCGGCTTTCCCGTGTCCGTTGAACGGCATGGGTTCGATAAATCGCACCTCCAGGTTCCGGTCTCTGGTCAACCGGGCGAACTCCGGAATTTCGTGATCGTTCATTCCGGGCAGGACCACCACGTTGATTTTCAGGACGAAATCCATGGCAGCTGACTTTTGAATAGCCGAGAGGGTTTCCGCATGACCATCCCGCCTGGTGATTTTCCGGAAGATGCCGGTTTGCAGGCTGTCCAGGCTCACGTTCAGATGCCGGACCCCGATCGCCCGGAGCTGCTGCAGATGCCGCTCCAGGAGTGTCCCGTTGGTCGTCACGGCGATCCGGGGGGCTTCCGGCAGTTGTTTGAGCCGGGCCAGGAAGTCGGTCAACCCCTTGCGGACAAAGGGCTCTCCCCCGGTGATACGGATCTTGCGAACCCCCATCTCCGTAAGAATTCTGCTGAGCCGCTCCATCTCTTCCCAGGAGAGGATTTCACTGCGTTCGATCAGTGGAATACCCTTCTCCGGCATACAATACCGGCACCGAAGATTACAGCGATCGGTAACCGACAGCCGCAGATAATCCATCCGCCGGCCGAAATTATCGGTTAACGGAGCGTGCATTCAGGTCCTCTTTCCTGTTAATATTTCTGAAGGGCCGCATCTCGTGGAAATACACATCCCTGGTTGCTACCTGCCGAAGCCAGACTTTCACGGATTGATTCCGGTCAATCGCCTTGCCGAGGGAATCGATAAGTTCCCTGTGATAACACCCCACCAGCGGTTGCGATCCCTGACTGGTCACCGGAACCACCGCCCGGATGCCAATCTCCTCATCTGCAGAAACTTCTTCGAGCAGTTCGGAGATCACCTCTTCGGTGAGGAAGGGCACATCGCAGGCTGTGAAAAAGTTCCAGGCTGTATCGCTCGCTGTTAATCCGGTGAGAATGCCCACCAACGGAGTTTGCTGATCCATTATATCCCGGATAACCATGTATCCCAGCGATGCATAGGGCTCCGGATCTTTGGCAATAATATTAATTGAAGTGAACCAGGGGAGAAGATGGTCAAGCGCATGCTGAATAAGCGGCTTTCCCTGATACCGGTACAGCGCTTTGTTTTCTCCGAACCGGCGACTATCGCCGCCTGTTAGTATGTAAGCGGAAACTGAAATAGTTATTTCTCCTTCCAATGACGGGAGCGAATCCGGCCGTTTCCAGCCGAACCGTACCGGCCTGCATTCGTGTCCCCCGATTGCTCAGAAGAGGTAGACCTGCAGGCTTGGAGAAACTATAGTATCAAAAAGGTATCTCTCGTTTCTATCCCCTCAATTGATAATATGCGCTGACATTTTCTTATTTTTAATAAGACTGTTCTTATCACTTTTCATTTTCCGGAATTTCCGCCACCTGGTTCTGCAAAAATCCCGATTGTTCCTTCCCGATCATTGTTGCAACACCGGGAAACCAAAAGTAGCACGGGTTATTTTCGTCGTCCTGCTGTTAGTTACAAGTTACAGATATCATGCCAGGAGTGATGCATCGCTCCCGGTCACGCCACCCGGACGCCTTCAATATTGCTGGGAATGAGCGAAAATTAGTTCTCTCCTCTCCATCGACAGGAGGATCTGCGGACTGCCATGTCGGGTATTTCGCGTCGATTTTTCAGCACTCGCCTGCCGAGGATTCGTCAGATGGTTCCTCCGGGCGACCTGCATGGGCATCTGCATGGAAGCGCCTCATCCGCTGGGAGTTTTGATCCAATTCTCCAAGCCCCGCAGAACACAATCATTGGAATAAACAGTATTCCGGTAAAAAGTCGAACTCCTCTACAGGACAAATCTTCGTTGCAGCAGATCCCATTCTCCAGATTTATGATTCCCCACTAAGCATCGGGTGTTGATCCGTCACATGACTGCCCGGTTTATATTGCTCCAATTAACTGAATGATGTTACTTGCCCAACGACTGCGCAGCGGAAATCGCATCCCGGAACTCAATAGTCTCACATATCTTAGATATGCGAGAGAAAAATATCGGGGAAACCATATCCATTTTCCAATGATTTTAGTTGAGATAGACTATGAAATGCGGTGACATATTATATGATTGATTCGGTTCGCGATGGGGTACCGAAATGGGTAGTTCTCCTCCGGAACCCTTCCGTTGACGGCGCCTCGAAGAGGCAGACGGGTGGAGGAGGTAGAGTGGAGGAGCGTTGTTAGCGCTGAAGTGCTCCTATGTCAAATAAGGGGACAGAAGCGAGGGCAGTCTAAAAATAGGGCAG
>DATFLS010000572.1:0-4180 GCA_035267465.1 bacterium | reverse complement strand
CTCATTGCCTCGGCGGCCCGGATCACCGCACGCGCAGTTTGGTTTTTGACGTACTCCAGATAGTCCGGGTTCACCCCGCTTTTCAGATAGCCGGATCCCCAGAGACCAATCAGGTCCGGGGCTTCATGGTTATGGGTGCTGCAGATAAGCACGTAATCCATGGGGATCTCGGACATGATCCGCTCCCGGGTGTCGAGGACGTAGTCGTGCCCGAAGCCGATGACGTCCAGCACCACCAGTCCGATTCGGGTGCGTTCGTCATCGATGACCAGCGCCCGGGCCCAGAGATCATCGTGAATCCCCCGCGCGGGCCTGGCGTTGTGAAATCCCGCCATCCAGAAGGCATCGAACCGGCCGTTGTCGTTCCTGTCAATATAAGTGTCTCCGTCTTCCGGATCGTACCGGCTGTCGCCGTTGGCATCTTGCCAGGTCTCCGAGATGTCCGGCGTAATGGGCTGCTTCCCGAATCCCACCCGTAACGCCCTCCCCTCCTCCGCTGCCGGGATGTGGAGATCCATGGTATAACCCGAATGGCGATCCCGCATGTGCACATACCCCCAGATGCTGACCACACAAATCACCAGGAGAATGATTCCTGTTAGTATCAGTACAAATTTCTTCATGAACAAGACTCCTTCATCAGACGATTGAGCAATATCATTCCTGCAACGATTAAGACGTGATCACGATCACAGTGATAACTCGTAAAAAATAGCACACTGATGACACAGAACAAACAGATAACCACTGAATGAAAGTTATGAGAAATGAGTAAAGAGGAAACAGGCCCCCTGCCTCACCCGGACGAAGCTATTGCGTTGCATAGAAAGTACTTGGGCATGAACCATAGATTGAAGTCCGGATTAAAAAGGCAACCGACTGGCTGGAATACAAAGGGAAACTGGGCTCCTGCATGCTCCCTGCATCCTCCGGTACGAATTCATTTCAAAACGTCCTTTCCGGTCTCTTCTGTTTATCTCTTGTTTGTCTTTTTTTCCTGTTCATTTCCTGACACGTCCGGGAGAGCTGTACCATTCGTGACGGCAGTTGTTCATTCTGAGTTTTTCGGGTCAATCTCAATAACAGACGCAATAAATCAGCGTTCCTGCATTAGGTTGTATCGCATCGCCGGCAATTCAAGGCGCCTTCCGTTCCTTCTCCATACGAACGCAATTTGCCCTTTACCCTCATTCCTCTTTCCTCATTCCTCTTTTCTCATTCCTCATTCCTCATTCCTCTTTACTATCTTACCAATCTATTCCAGAGAATAAGTCACCCAAGGGAGGATATTCACAGATGAAAAAACTCGTTGTTGTTGTGTTGTTGTGCTGTACGGTACCCGGATTGAGTATTGCCCAGCAGGAAGGGATCGGTATTGGCGCCCAGATTGGCGATCCCACCGGAGTGAGTATTCGCATCCCGCACGCGGAGTCGCGATCGTTGAATTTCACCGCCGCCTGGACCTTCCGGGAACGCTCGTATCTGACGCTGCAGGCGGATTATGTATTTTACGACTACGATATTGTCAAACCGGAGGATCTGGAGGGCGAGCTCCCCCTGTATTACGGACTGGGTGTGCATACCGAGTTTGAAGCGGAGAATCAGCTGGGAGTGCGGGTGCCCGTCGGACTGGCCTATCTATTCGCGGAAGTCCCGCTGGATCTTTTCTTTGAAATCGCGCCGGTGGTCACCCTGTTTCCCCGCACCGGATTCACCTTCCAGGGCGGCCTGGGGATTCACTACTATTTTTGATCCGGATTATCTGCAGGTTGGAGAAGAATAACACACATCACATGGGGATCCCGTTGGAAGAAGGACAAGTTAAGAGTAGAGAGAAAAGAGGAAAGAGTGCCCTGCCTAAGGCAAACGGTCCCAAAGGGACTCCTTTGGAGCAAAAGGCAGACGGCAGACGCAAGCGGGCCGGATTCCAGAAGCGCGGGAGACCGGAAACCGGAAAAACCAGTTGGCAGTTGGCAAAAGATGGCAGGCTGTTAGTGGCCAAATATCACTTGGTCCGGGGTGGGAGGTGAGGAGGTGCCCCGGAGGGGCCGGCCGCTAGAGCAAGACACCCAAATCCACTCCCCGCTCAGGCCTGCCCGGCCCTCGACAGGAGGAGCGAACCGTGCTGCTCAGGAGGACAAAAAATCCTTCCCTGCTCTACCCCGAAGAATATCCGCGGAAATGATTTGGGGTATACGGGTACCTCGTCGGCAGTTAGGATCCTCTCCCTGGGATCCGGGAACTCTGCTTCAGCACCTGAGATTTTCCCTTCAGTCTCTAAGATCTTCACTTCGGTATCCGGGCTCATCGCTTCAGTATTTGAGATCTGATCTTTGGCGTCCTGGATCAACTGTTCAATATCCAGGATCTGCTCTTCAGCAACTAGGATCAACTCTTCGGCATCTGAGATCATCCCTGGGAGATCTGAGATCATCGCTTGGGAAACTGAGATCACCCTGCTTTGATCTGAGATCTTCTTTGAGACATCTGAGATCATCTCCGGGGAACCTGAGATCACCTTTCGGAGACCTGAGATCACCTTTCGGAGACCTGAGATCACCTTTCGGAGACCTGAGATCCTCTCTGGGAGATCTGAGATCGTCTCTGGGAAATTTGAGATCATTTCCGGGAGAGCTGAGATCATCCCTGGGAGAGCTGAGATCGTCTCCGGGCGAGCTGAGGTCATCTCTGGGAGAACCGGGATAATCTTTCTGAGAGCTGAGATCAACTAATGTGGGTCCCGGATGGTCTCTGTGACATCGAGCAGCTTCGTCCTGACACGCCGGATTTTCCTTACCGGATTTCCTTGTCACCGGATTAGTCTATCAGGTGATAAAGTGGTTACCCGCAAGTATCTCGCATCTGCCGAATCAGTCTGCTCCCAGGTTGTATCTCGTGTGGAGAGAAGCCTCTTTAAAGCCGAATTCATTCGTGTCTATTCGCGTCATTTCGCGGCTTTGACATCAGTCACTCCACCTGCCTTCGCATCATTCACAACGTCCTAAAAAATCACTAACGTCTCAATTATCTTTGCCGATAATAGCCGCAAGCGGCGCAAATCCTCGTGAGACGGACAGCGAATACTGCACAGCCGCGGAGCTCCCTGACAGAGAAGTAGCCGGAGTGCGAAAATACAATTCAGAACCGCTCGAAGTAAACAGGAGCATGTTTTCATGGGCAGTTTAGCTATCTTCCCCTTCAAATCCGAAGATATCGACGTATTCAAGCGAAATATCAGCGAGGCTCTTTCCCAGCCTGCGGTGGAGGCGGTGCTGTGTGTGGGTTATGAGCAGAACGCGTGCTATGATGCCATCGCCGGGATGGCTGAGCACAATACAGCGCTCACAGTCATTCTCCAGGACCGGCTGGGGACAAAACGTCCGGGTAAGGGGGATGGTATGAATACCGGTCTGCAGTACTTCCTGGATCGGACGGATCATGCGCGGGTGCACTTTTACGATTCCGATATCAAGACATTTTCCAGGGAATGGATCACACGGGCGGAGCATGCGGCGGACAATGGCTTTCAGGTGGTCCGCCACTACTTCCCCCGGGCCTCCACCGATGCCATGATCACCTGGAATATCACCAAAACCGGCTTTGCCCTGCTCTGGCCGCAGACTCGCCTGCCGGCCATCGAGCAGCCCCTGGGCGGTGAACTCCTGCTGACCAGAGAGGTGGCGGAGGCGATGGTCGATGATGCCCGGGTGCTGGCGCAGTCGGACTGGGGGATCGATACCCTGTACACCTGGAAGATGTTCAACCACGGGTTCTCGCTGTACGAAACGTACCGGGAAGTGGGGAAAATCCATAAACTATACGGCAGGCTGACCGACATCAAATCGATGCTGATTGAGTGCTTTGCCGCCGTCCAATCCCTGCAATCCGAGCCGGTCTTCAACTCCACCATCCGGCACGAAGTGGAGCAGCCCCAGGGGGTACCGGAATCGGTAAAGCGGAAAACGGCGTACGACATCGAAGGAACACTCACCCTGCTGATGGACGGCTGGACCGACCGCCAGCAGGAGCTCCTCGACTATTTCCCCGAGCGGATCAGTCTGCCCATGCTGGAGTGCCAAAAGCGGCCCCGGTTCGGGTTCATGAATGAAGAGACCTGGTTCGAGGTCTATCATATCCTGCTACAGGAATTCCGGGCGGATGATCCGGACTGGCAGGAGTT
>DATFLS010000571.1:0-4663 GCA_035267465.1 bacterium | reverse complement strand
ATCATATCAAATTGATATTCCGGTATATCATTTTTATAACCCATATGGGTTCATCCTGCACCTGCAATAAAGATTCCTCGTTTCTCCTGAAAAAATAAGAGGAGACAACTTGTTTCGGGCTGAATACATCCGCGAAAATGGAGAATAGCAATATATTTGCGGAGAATTATTATCTCCTGTTGTTCCAGAACGGTGCACTGAAAAGTGTCCGAAAATGAACACCCCCTGTGCTAAAAGCGTACACTTCCGAACAGTTTTTTCCTCTCCCGGATCGTCTCTAACCCTTGTGAATTCAGTCCTTTAATATTCTGGCATACTTGTTGAGTCTCTTTGGGGTGACCAGAGAAAGAGAAGGTAACCGACTCTGGATGGAGAAATGAGACAGGAGCTCTCGAACCCAAAAAGAATGCATGATTATGGACAAATCAGACTTGGCCAAAACTCTGACCGACTCATCCGACAATAAGGACAAAGGCGCGTCCGGAATTCCCGGCAGCGGTACCGGTATGGACCGGGTGGTGAAGAAGAAGAAATGGACGGCGAAGCGTATCGGCGGTGGTGTCGCTGTGTTATTGTTCATTGGGGCCATCATTTATGGGGTCCTCTCTACCAGGGGAGGCTCCCGGCTTAATGTTGAGCAGGAGAAGATCACCATCGCTCAGGTATCCCGGGGGGCTTTTCAGGAGTACATTCCGGTGATCGGCGCCCTGGAACCGATTAAAACCGTCTACCTGGATGCGGTGGAAGGGGGAAGGGTGGAGGAGATCTTCGTGGAAGAAGGGGCCGTTCTGGAACAGGGACAGCAGATCCTGAAATTGACCAATAATAATCTGCAGCTCCAGTTACTCAATAATGAAGCCCAGATGTACGAGACCATGAATTATCTCCGGCAGGCCCGGCTGAGCATGGAACAGAACAGCCTGAATCTGCAGCAGCAGATGGCTGAAATCGGATACAATCTATCGGAATTACGCAGGAAATTTGAACGCTACCAGCAGCTGCATGGGAAAAACCTGGTTTCCCAGCAGGAATTTGAACAGGTCAGGGATGAGTACACCTATATGCAAAAGAAGCAGGAACTGACCATGAAATCATTTCGACAGGATTCCCTGCTCCGGCAGGTGAATATCGCACAGCTGGAGGGACAGGTGGATCACATGCAGCGAAACCTGCAGGTGGTCCGCCAGAATCTGGACAATCTGCTGGTAAAGGCGCCCATCCACGGACAGCTGACCTCGCTGAATGCGGAGATTGGAGAATCGATTTCATCCGGGCAGCGACTGGGCCAGGTGGATGAAATAGACGAATTTAAAGTGAATGTCCCCATCGACGAGCATTACCTCTCCCGTGTCACTACCGGCCAGGAAGGGACCTTCTCGTTTGCCGGAGGTACATATAAAGTGCAGACGTCCAAAGTCTATCCGGAAGTCCAGAACGGCCGGTTCCGGGTGGATATGGAATTCACCGGCGAGACGCCGGATGGTCTCCGAAGAGGGCAGACTCTGCATATCAACCTGGAGCTGGCGGCGCCATCCATGGCGGTGCTGGTCCCGCGGGGCGGGTTCTTCCAGACCACCGGCGGCAACTGGATTTACATAGTCAGCGAAGGCGGCGGCGTCGCCACCCGCAGATCCATCAGGCTGGGCCGGCAGAATCCGCAGTATTTCGAAGTTCTGGAGGGTCTGGAACCTGGTGAACAGGTGATCACCTCTTCGTATGATAATTTCGGGGATGTGGATGTGTTGGTGTTGAAGTAGGCGGAATGGGAAAAGGCAAACGGCAAAGGGCAAACATTAGTCGTGAAACGTGAAAAGTGAAACGTGAAAAGGCGCGGAATTTGATTCGTAGTACACTTGATATTGTGAGGAAATAATAAAGTAATAACAATAAATGCTTATGAATTACTGGAGAGGGATACTGTATGCTGAATTTGAATCATAAAAAGTTGGATGTCTGGAATAAAAGCATAAAACTGGTAAAGGAGATATATGCAATAACCGAGCATTTCCCATCGTCGGAAATATACGGTCTCACTAAACAATTACGGCGAGCTGCTGTTTCTATTCCATCTAATATTGCTGAAGGATCCTCGCGAAGTTCTTCAATTGAAAGAAAACGTTTCTTTGAAATATCTCGTTCCTCACTTGCCGAAATTGATACATAACTTGAAATAGCTAAGGAACTAAACTTTTATCAACCAGATGACCAAAGTAATCTTTCGCAGCTAATGAACGATTGATTTGCTCTTCTTTCAAAACTTATTGCGAGAACAAAATGATTCCGGAAGGGAGTTTTCACGTTTCACTTTTCACGTTTCACGGAGACAGCCTTTACAACTTATAAACTTAACAGAACCAGTAAGGGTAATGAACCATGATTAAAACTCAGAACCTTAGTAAGGTGTACCAGGCGGAAGAAGTGGAAACCACGGCGTTAAATAATGTAAACCTGGAGATTACCCCGGGGGAATTTGTGGCGGTGATGGGGCCGTCCGGGTGTGGGAAGTCTACGCTCCTGAATATTATGGGGCTGTTGGATAATCCATCGGATGGGGCGTATTACTTTGACAGTCAGGAAGTCTCCGGGTTTTCCGAACGGCAGCGTGCCAATCTGCGGAAGGGGACTATCGGGTTCGTCTTCCAGAGTTTTAACCTGATCGACGAACTGACCGTGTTCGAGAATGTGGAACTCCCGCTCCTGTACCTGGGAACCTCTACAGCAGACCGCAAGACCAAAGTCGACGCCGTGCTGGAGCACATGGGCATCATGCACCGCCGGAACCACTTTCCGCAGCAGCTTTCCGGAGGACAGCAGCAGCGGGTAGCTATTGCCCGGGCGGTGGTCGCCAATCCCAAGCTGATCCTGGCGGACGAGCCGACCGGAAACCTGGATTCCTCCCATGGGGAAGAGGTGATGAAACTCCTGACCGAACTGAACGAAAACGGCACGACCATTGTCATGGTGACTCACTCGCCCATTGATGCCGAATACGCGCACCGGATTGTTCACCTGTTCGACGGGCATGTGGTCAGCGAAAATTTCATGCAGAAGCAGTATGAGTTGACGGGGAAGGCGTGACGGGGAGCCATCTGAGTGACGCCGCCGTTGGTGGATAAGCTGCAAGGCGCAGAGCGCATGGCGTAAAGCGTGGAAAACACAGTGGGCGGTTGCCTGTTGGCAGTTGGCAAAAAAATACGGATTGGTGCGGATGGAACAGGTTAGCAAGAATTAGTGAACTTAGA
The DNA here is from genome assembly GCA_035267465.1 of bacterium. Taxonomy (GTDB): domain Bacteria; phylum Fidelibacterota; class JAANXI01; order JAANXI01; family JAANXI01; genus DATFLS01. The sequence goes on along the minus strand of DATFLS010000571.1, from coordinate 1,421 downwards.
ATAATTAGACGCTGATGACACGGATAAACGCAGATGCCCGTAGAGGGGAAACGGCAAAGGACAAGCAGTAGACGCCAGGGTTGGGAAACTTAATATGGCGTACAATCATCTGTTCAAATCAAGATGGTGAGGCAGTTGACTGCTCTTTCAGATTTAAGGGCGGTAAAAGGGAGAAAAATATGACTTCGAAACCGGGCTCAGCTGATTTTAAGAGTTATTCTAGCACCTTAAAGTATGAATTTACCGGACATAGTTTCTTTTCGTACTTTTACAAAGGTATGAGTTTGTCCTTTGCCCTCTGCCTTTTACCTGATCACGCATTCCATGAAAGCCAGAATGATCAATTACCATGATTAACTTATGAGTGTGTACGAGCCATGTTCAAAAACTACCTTAAAATCGCTCTCCGCAATCTGCAACGGAACAAGCTTTACAGCTATATCAACATCGCCGGATTGGCTGTCGGATTATCAGTGTGTATTCTTATCCTTCTCTACGTCCAGTTTGAATGGAGTTTTGATACCTTCAATACCAAGTCGGACAGAATTTACCGTGCCTGGATAAATATTATAACACCCGACGGTCAGTCTGACCGAAGTCCAATAACACCTTTACCACTAGGAGAAGCCCTCCGGGATAACATTCCTGGTGTGGAAGCAACGACCCGCCTGTATGCATTTCAGGATCTGGTTAAAACCCAGTCCGATGCGGAGGTGCAGCCCGGCCAGTTTATGATGGCGGATCCGGCTTTTTTCAAAATCTTTGACTTTAAACTGCTGCAAGGAGACAAGAGTACGGTTTTCACCCGCCCCAATTCCATCGTGCTGACACCAGAAATGGCGCGCAGGTTTTTCGGGAAGAAGGATCCTCTCCGACAGACTTTATCTATAAAGTTAGGCGAACAATACAGGGATTTTTCAGTCACAGGTATCGTAGAAACCCCTCCCGCTAATTCCAGTATCCAGTACCAGATGCTCATGCCATTTTCCAACGGACGTTACATGTTTCCTGATCTGCGACACAGTTGGTTCCCTAAGATTTACAGCACAACCTATGTATTGTTTCAAAAGGGAGTACAGCCAAATCAATTGACAGGAAAACTGGACGATCTGGTACGGCAAGAATTAGGGGATCAATATCGAAAAGGGAGTTATTTGATCGGTTTCCAGCCTCTTACAGATATTCATTTGGATACGAGATATGGTGAAGTCATTGCGAGCGTTACGAACCCTGCCTATGCTTATATCCTCGCCGTCATCGCCTTACTGGTTCTGGTGATTGCATGCATCAATTTCATAACGCTTTCCGTCAGCCAGTCCACATCACGCGCCAAGGAGATAGGTATCCGCAAGACGTTAGGTGCCGAGCGGAGAAACCTTATATTCCAGTTGTGGGGAGAAGCTCTTTTAATCACGGTTTTC
>DATFLS010000570.1:0-4667 GCA_035267465.1 bacterium | reverse complement strand
TCCGCCCGTCCGGGGTGATTCCGACGATTGCCGCCACGCCGCCACGATCGTCATTGACCCGCAAGATATTCACCAGCCCGCCGTCAGGCGTCACCACCACGTTTCCCTCCAGCCAGCCGGGATCTTCGGCATCCAGCCAATCCGGATTGAACGCCAGCCGGTTACTCACCGTCCAGTTCTCCGCCTGAAGTAAATCAGCATCCACCGGAGCGGACATCACGAAGGCCCGGAAATGTTCCGGCCAGCCACCGGCGGCTCTGGTGTCCTCCATGGCCCGCCAGATTCGACCCTGGTGAATCTTCACCGGCACCGGCGCCGTGTGATACCCGCCTCCGCCCAGCAGCAGACCGGAAGTGCTGTCATCAGGTGAGGTCCAGGTCGGTCCCCCGTCGTCCGATCGGCGGAGGACCACGTCCCCCTCATGTCTGCTGGGCCCCATGATATACAGGCTGCCCCGGTGATAAAACAGGTTGGACCACCACTGGCCTTCGAGTTCAGTCTGTTGTTCCCAGGAGTGCCCCTGATCTGTGGAACGAAAAATTCTGGTGCGATTTTGCTGTGAGCCGGGTCCGAAGATATCATGCGACGCTACATAAGTCCCATCCGGCAGCCTGGCCAGACTGGGCGACCCGATATACTTCTCCGTTTCGGCCGGAATATGATCGATGACCACGCCGGGTACTTCGGTCTGCTGCCGATCTCCGCAGGTGAGCAACCTCTGGAATGTCAAAATGGTAAAGAGCGCAAAACCAAGGGTAAGTATATTCTTATTCATCCCTTTGGTCATGATCATTTTCTCCTCATTATCTGCCAGATGAGAACTTACATACCTGTGAACAAACAATCCACAGCGACCGCCTGTATTCAGTTTGCCGATAGGCTTTCCCGGCAACCCTGTGGGGCCAATTATTTATGTACTGTCACTCTTTCCTGAAACCTGAACAAACCATTTCCCATGATGATCGGTCTAACTCAGAGAGTCATCCGGTCAATGTTCGTAATCCGCGAGAATCTATTGTGTCTGTGTCAATCCGCCTCAAACAGATCCCCCTGGGATGTGTTCTTCAACCTGCAAATCAAAACTTCAGCAACCCATTCTTGAAGGTCGGCGAATGGCCGAGGAAATAGCAGTTAGGGAATCGGGGCGTTCGGAAGAGTTCCAGGCCGTCTGCCGCCTTATAGCGCCGGAATTCGAAATTTCCTCTGGGGCGCTGCGTTCCCCAGGTGAGCCGGCTCGCCCCCTGATAAATGTTAAAGTCCCCCTTCTTCTCCAGAAAATCAATCGCTTTAATCCAGGTCTCCGCACCCAGGGTGTCATCTCTGGGAACGACCAGGGTGACGATGGGATTACTCTTATCCGCGGACTGATCCGCAAACTGATCGGTAATAATCACCGAACGCTCCGGATCGACATCTAACTGCTGGGCCACATCCGTGTAGAGCTTTCCCAGCACGGCATTGTGCATATCATTGGTGAAGATACGGGGGACACTTTTATACCCGAACGATTCTTTCTTGAAATAACCGGGATGCTCGCCATCTTCCTCCAGTCCGGAAACATCGGGCAGCCAGTTGGTGCAGGCGGGCACGGTATACACGGCATCGAGCCCCTTGAGCAGATCTTTGTCCAGCCGCTGAATCCTGTCTTCCAGCGAAGTGGATGCAGATGTGACCACCAGACTGTAGGAATGCCCGGTGGTCACGTAATTGGTACGCCGGTAATGGTCGATGAACATGTCAAAATTCTCCCGGATGCCGCCGGTATCGATGGTATCATCCCAATCCAGGAAGATAGTCGTGCGCCGATAAGAGTATTTGTGTCGATGCTTCAGCGGTTTATATATCTTGTATTCCCCGTGGATATTAAAATCATGCTGGGCTATATGATTGATGTCTTCCGGAGAACGTTCGAGTTTTGTCTCCAGGATGAAGTAATAAAAGAATGCCTGGGAAAGGAACTGCTGCTGGTAGAGATACCTGGCGTCCCGTAAAATTTGCTCCGGACTGTCCTCGGTGATGGCCATGAGTTCCTCCTTCACATTGTCCGGCAGCACTCCGTGGGTGATTTCGGAGGGCTGCAGGTCCGGCAGAATCTCTTTCGCCCAGCCGAGAGCTTTGGACAGGGGAAGTGAGATGATTCCTTCCTCACTGGTTTCGGTCTCGCCGCTGTTATACTCATAAAAAAACTTGGCATACGCGCGGACCAGGGATATCGTCGATTTCATAGTTCTTCCTCACAATCAAATATTGTTTGCCCTGTCTACATCCGGATATTTGCGTGTTTTACCCGGGAGCTTCCACTCTTTCGGGTCGTCAGGACATCATTGCAAACCGCCATGTGATTTTTCTCTTTGTGCTCCAGTTTTTACTGTATACTAATTTAAAGATATTAATTATCTTACGTGAAGCAATTTTTTATTGCGCAGGGCGCCGCAACGAGTATGCCGGAGATATACTAGATGAACAGCCTGACATTCCTTCAATGATCATGATGAATCTAATCGTGCACACAATCGCAGATGTAAATCGCTTATGAAAATTATCGCTGCAAGGATTTTTCTCCTCAGCCTGTTTCTGGGTGGATTACTGCCTGTCTACGGCCAGGATAGTCTCGTGACAATCCCCACAACCTCCAGGGAAATAGTGGATGGCCGCACCGGCATCCCGATTCGGGTTACGGTGGACAGCTTCCGCATGGCGACAACGGAGATCACCCAGGGGGAATTCGAAACCATCATGGGGCGAAACCCCTCGACGTATCAGGGCGCATCCAGACCTGTGGAGAATGTCAGCTGGTGGGAAGCCATCGAATACTGTAACCGTCTGAGTGAACGGGAGGGGCTTGAACCCTGTTATAACCTGGAAACAGGCGTCTGTGATTTTTCAAAAAACGGATACCGGCTGCCCACTGATGCCGAATGGACGGCTGCCTCCGGCAACATTGCACAGAGTGTCGGTCTGGAAAACATCCGGGAGTACGGCAACCTGGGATCCGTCAACACCAAAGATCTTGACCGCCTCCTGACTGCGGTTAAAGCCGAGGGCACCACTGATACAGCCTCCTATCTGCCCAATGAGTACGGTCTCTATGATATGCTGGGAAACGTGTGGGAATGGTGTTACGATTATTACGATCCGGTTGCGGATCATCCCACTTCCGTCGCGAACCCACACGGCCCGCCCATGGGACTGGCCCGGATAATTCGCGGCGGATCCCATATCACGACCGTTTCCGAATGGAACCTCGGATATCGTTCCTCCATAAAACCGGAATACAAAAGCCGATTTACCGGCTTCCGGATTGCGAGAAGTCTCTCGGTATCGCAAGATACACTCACCCAGGAGCCTGACTCATCCTGGTTCGATCCTTACAATCAACCGCCTGCCGATTACGCCCATGTGATCGGCTATCTTTCTTCTTTAATTATCGGCTCCGCTGATACCGTCATCTCCTCTGTGCAGGATTGGTCTGTCAGGCGGACCGAAATCAGAGAGAAATGGGAGAAAATTCTCAGCTCTCCGGACATCGATCCTCCGGATCCCAATGTGGTTAGCGAACGGACCATCCAGGGAGACAACTATACCGGTGAGCTTCTCTTTTTGCAGGTTGAACCGGATTTCTGGGAAAAGATCTATATCATGCGCCCGACGCATCCTGTTCGAACGCCGGTTCCGGCAGTGATCGTTCCGTATTATGACGTGGACGTACCAGCCGGCAAGAACCTCGGAGGCCGCATTTATCGACCGATGGGGGTTCGCAGTTTCGCCTACCACATGGTCCAGCAGGGATATATTGCCGTGGCAGTCCGGTGGTTCGGTGAAAGCTACGGGGAAAGTTACGACGAAGCCGTGGCGAACATGCGGCTCAGACATCCTGACGTGACCGGATTGGGCAAGTGGGTATGGGATGTCCGGCGTCTTATCGACTACCTGCATACACTTCCCGACGTTGATCACGACAAAATCGGCATCATCGGGCATTCGCTGGGAGGGAAGATGGCGTTATATGCGGCGGCCTTCGACAGCCGGATCCAGTGTGCCGTGGCTTCCGAGCCGGGGATCGGCTTCCAATTCTCCAATTATGATGATTACTGGTACTTCGGTGAATTCCTGAACGGGCTGCCTTCAGCCCTCAATCAACACGAGCTCCTCGGGTTGATTGCCCCCCGACCCTTTCTTCTGATCGGTGGTGATACCTACGATACCGATGAAAGCTGGTATTATATCAATGCCGCCAGAGAAGTGTACAGTCTGTATGACGTTCCCCACCATATCGGATACTACAATCACCACAGCGGTCACGCCCCCACCCCTGAAGCCGTGCGGCTGGCCATTAATTGGATACGGCATTTCCTGGATTAAGCGCTACGGAAAAACCAAAAGGCAAGAAAACCCCCTCGCTCACCTTCCCGTCATAGAGCCACCGATTTTCAGTAGAGTAGGAAAGGAGATGTAATGTATAGGTTTCGGCCTACCTCGGTTACAGGGTTTCCCCGTTGTGGCTCACTAGCCGCATACCATACATTCCATCTGCCTTTCCCCTCGTCGAACCGGACGTGCGGATTTCCCGCATCCGGCTCACCCGAACAGAGTCGCCATCGGCATTTACAAGGCAGCCTGTCAACCCGACACGCCGCTGCTTGCTTGGCCTTCCAGCCGAGCTGCTG
>DATFLS010000569.1:0-7244 GCA_035267465.1 bacterium | reverse complement strand
GAATGCGGGATCCGCATTACTTCCGTGGGCGATGGCAGCTATCACTGCTATAACCGTTGAAATCGCCAGCACCGTCATCATCACCTTCATCAATTTATCCAGAATCGGGTATTGTCCCGAGACGAGGATTCCCGCGCATATGGCCAGAATGATAGCGCTCCAGAGCACCGGATTGAGCGCGAATCCGGTCATCTGTGCAGTCAGCCCGGCTGTCACGACTGTTACGGCGGCGGTAATGGTGAACATTGTCCCGAACGTAAAGATCAGAAACAGCACCATGGCCCAGGCGCCGAGTTTCATGTATCCATCCAACAGACTATCACCAGTCGCAGCCGCATACCGGGGACCATATTCCAGGAAGGGGTATTTGAAAATCAGCGCCAGCACCATGGCCCAGAGCAGGAAAAATCCGTAATCGGCCCCGGCCCGGGTGGACTGAACCAAATGGGATACTCCGATAGCTGCACCAGCCATAACGATGCCCGGTCCGATAGTCTGTAAAATACCAGCCACGCGATCTGAACGGTCATTCATTTCCGGTAACTCCTGTGTTTCATAATCTTTTCAGCAAGACGAGGAGCCAACTTAATGAAACCGCTTCGTTTGAACAAGTGAAAGGTCCTGTCGTTGTTGAGGTTCATTCGGAGACAATGCGCAATTTTTCAAGGGAAGAGATCGGGTTACTGATCTTGGTTCTTTGTCATTTCGCAGTAATTTCTGTATAAAAAGCGGCATATTCTTAAACCTTTTCCCACTTTCTGCCGATGATTAACAGTATAGTAAAACACTGAACCCAAGCATCCTCGAGGAGAAACCGCAATGACCGTCCGTTCCAGGTTATGGTTTGCAATTATCGGTTTTTATGCTGTGAGTCTGGCGCCCTCGCATACTTCAGCGGTGGTGGTTAATCTCACCGGTAAAGTCTATTCCGCGTATAATTACGATATAGTGTCCAGGGATAATGAATTCCGGCTCACCCGGATCTATCTGGGTTATGCTGGGACACTCACCCCCAACACCCGCTTTCAAATTCTCAGCGATATCTCTCCGTCGGCCACCGGATACAGATTGCTGATGAGAAACGCCTTCCTTCACTGGGAGCCCATTGAGAACGGCACGGTGCGGTTCGGCCTTTTTGATTCCAATGCGTTTGATATTCAGCGGAAGACCTGGGGGCTGCGTTATCTGGCCAAAACCATAATGAACCTCAATGGATTCGCTCCCTCTGCCGATCTCGGTATTGGGTTCGAGTATCGAATTCCCTGGAGTCTTTCAATTTCGGCGGTCATCTCCAATGGTGGCGGGTACGAAGCGTTGGAAACGGATAAGTATAAACGGTTCCATCTGCGATTCCTGTCGGGTCCGACCAACCTCTCCCTGGTGGAGGGGGTAAACAAGGGTATGTACCTCAGTGTGGAACCCATCGGTCCTCAGGAACGAATCTATACCTATGCCGGTTTCGCCGGGTTCCATTTCGCCGGGTTCTGGTCGGGTCTTGAGTTCGGCCAGCAGCGCACCGCCACCTCCGATTCCACCCACACGCTGGCGTCCATTTACGGAAAATGCCGGATTATTCCCGCGCTCCTGTTCTTTAGCCGGATGGATATTTCCCAACAGGGCGCGACCCCGGCAGTGGAAAATTTCCTCGCCGGGGATGAGTTAATCATTCTGGGACTGGAGTTATCTTCCTTTTCTGGGGTAAAAGTAGCACCGAACATACTGCATTATTACCCACAGAATGGTGACAATCAGATCATCGCCAGACTGAACCTCGAGTTTAAATGGTAGGGAAGGAAACCGAACTATCTCGAATGAAGCGCCATAATAGTATGAAGGGCTATGCCGCCGAGCTGTGGATCAGAGATAGAACCCCGGGATGCAGTCGCGAGCGCTGTTAAAAACCCACTGCGAACTGGAAAGTCAGGGTTCTGTTGTCCCGGAAATTCGCCATATATTCCACCCGGATCTCAGTCTGATAGGCAAGCCGCACACCGCCGCCCATTGTGACTCGCTTCTCTGGGGGAGTTGTCTGGCTGTCGATGCCCAGTCGAGGCTGCCATTGACCATACCGAGCCACCAGAAACATGGGGATCCGGCGCAACCGCAGAATATCATATTTTACCTGGCTGTAATATCCCCAGTGATAGACGCTCTGATCGCTGGTGGTCCCATTGAGGACACCCTGGCTGAACACGGCTTCACCTTTCAGTGAAAAGTGGTGGAAAAGCCACTCGAGATCGGTTCCGAACAGATTGGATCCCGGAAGTTGCGCGTTGTAAACATCTTTGGCATAGGAGATCCCCATCTCCATATCCCTGGTGAGGTTCAGTCCGATACGCCCGCCGGCTGTTATTCCCTGGACGAAACTTCGGACTACGAACAGAGTCGCGTTCCATTCACTGGCGTGTGTAATCAGCTGAGCCCCGACACTGTTCCATGAGTCGATGGTCCGGCGGTTGATTAATGGAGCATGAACCAGCGACCGGTCAATTGAGGAGATAACCCTGTGATCGATCCCGAAGGGGACGTAAAATTGTCCGATGAGGAGTTGGGTTCGCTGAATTATTCTGTCATGATTGAATGAAGACTGACTGGCAGAGAAGTCCAGCGACAGATAGCCCTCGCCAGGTTCGAATTCCTGGGTTTCGGTATTCAATACCAGTGACCCTGCTGTTCGGATGCGGTGACTGAAGTCTGCGGCGACATCAATCTCAAACTGTCCGTATTGAAACCCGGTGAAGAGATCCTGATCAGGTTCCGGTTTCAAGTACTGTACATCAAAAAACCCGGAGAAGCTGACCTGGGCATTCCCGGGATTCGCCAGAAGCAGGAGAAGCAGGGTAATCAGAGTAAGTGAAGACACACGCCGCAAAATAGCCCCCTTTCAATGCAATGGACTGTAATAAATTATCCCACCGGCTCCGCCGGCGGAGATTAAACCTGTGTCCGGTAAACGTTAAATATATTACAATATCGACTGTAAACCCGTGTACTTTAAGGAGGTATAAGATATTGAGGAATGTCCAGGGGGTTATATACAGAGAAATCCGAGAGAAAAATGCGGAACTACAGCGCTGTTTTTAAAGGACCTTTCGCGGGGAATCATCCCGGTCTGAGCAAAAAGGATTATGCCAGAGATCCTCCTGGTTAAGAGGATACAGAGTTAGTTTGCATGAAATAAGGTCACCAGCCAGACTCTACTTCAGTGTCTCCGGATCCCCGGGCTCTGAGTCATCGCAGTGTAAAATACTTTCTTCAGAGTGTTACATTTCAACAAAGAAGTAGATTGTGAAAATCACCCTATCGTACTTAGTCCCGGACTTCCACTCCTGCGATTTTCTCTAATACTTTGATAACGGCAGCCATATCCTGATCGCCATAACCCGCTCCACGAGCAGCAGAAAACATTTCTCTGGTGACGGACGTTTGTGGAAGCGGCACACCGTTTTCTCCTCCCGCCTCCAGGACCAAATTCAGATCTTTCAGCATCAGATCCACCGGGAAATTTTTCGTAAAGTTTGCCTGTCGGATGGCCTGCCCTTTGGCCGTAAAGAACACTGAAGAAAGTCCACCGCTATCGATGGTTTTCATCATGGCTTCCGGGTCCAGATGTAATTTCTTGCCCAGAGTCAGGGCTTCCGCAAATCCCTGCATCATGGCGCCCAGCAGCAAATTGATCATGAGTTTCATGTTCGTGCCCTGGCCGAGGGCGCCACAGTAAATAATCTCCTTGCCCATGGTTTTCAGCAACGGGGTGAGTTCGTGCACGGTGTCTTCCTCCCCGCCCGCCAGAACAACCAGCGTACCGTCTTCTGCCGGTTTCCTGGTCCCGGAGACCGGAATATCGAGAAACTCGCCATTATGGGAGGCAACCAGGTCAGCCGCTCGCATGGTGGCCTGATGGGAGACGGTGCTCATATTGATTACAATGGAGTCCGGTGTCAACTCCTCCAGCACTCCGTTTTCGGTTTGAAGCACCTCCGATAATGCATCCGGTCCGGTGACCATGATAATGATGACATCGGACTCGGCAGTTAATTCCCCGGACGATTCATACACAGGAATGCCCTCTTTCCGGAATGGTTTTGTCTTCTCAGGCGATCTGTTAAACACGCCGAGCGAATACCCGGCGTTATGAATATTCGTTGCCATGGGAGCTCCCATGGTGCCCAATCCGATAAAGCCTATAGTGCGTACCATAATGTTATATTGTCCTCTCATTGTCTGTGCAGGAAGTTCCCATCGGGGAGGTATATGCCGCACGAATGGTATTAGAGATGATTGATCTTATCAGGTGCAATGACATCCCAGATACGGGATCGCTCGATATCACAATAACTCGATTCAACCCCGCATAGTGAATTCAAACGCAGAAGAGACGCTGGTGTACTTAATCGAAAATTTTCCTGTATCCTTTCTCGATACGCTTTAGATCTTTGTCGGAAAGCGTCTTGCCCCCGGCTTCGGCATTGGACTTAGCCTGTTCTTCATTTTTCGCACCGACCAGTACGGAGGTAATTCCTTCCTGTTGGAATGCCCATTCAATGGCAACCTGGGCCAATGGCCGGTTGTATTTCTCAGCGATATTCCGCAATACGTCTAATAGCTGCTGGATTTTACTCCAGGTAGGTTCTTTAAAGTAATCATAAAATTCATGTCGCCGATCCTTCTCGCCGAAGTCGGGTATCTCTGAGAATTTGCCCGTCAAAATCCCGCTTGCCAGGGTACCGTAGCCCAGAACTCCGATGTGATTTTCGATGCAATAGGGGAGGACGCGTCCCTCGATATCGCGCCGCAACAGGGAATAATGCGGCTGTAAACTAACAACATCGGTCTTTTCTCGCACTTCATCCATCAGGTGCGGTTTGAAATTCGACACACCAAGATATCTGAATTTCCCTTCCTTCTGTATTTTCATAAGTTCATTCACGGTATCTGCGATAGGAGTATTCGGGTCCGGCCAGTGGATCTGGTACAGATCGATCACATCGACATTCAGACGGCGCAGGGAATCCTCGATCTCCTGCCGGATGGATGCAGGTTTGAGATTATTGACAAATTTTTCCCCTTCCCGCAGCACGCCAACCTTCGTCGCCAGGATCACCTCTTCCCGGCGACCGAGGATCGCTTCGCCCACCACTTCTTCGGCATGCCCGTCTCCATACGCCGGGGCCGTATCTATCAGGTTGACTCCCTCTTCCATCGCTGTTTGAATTGCCCGAATAGACTGCTTGTCGTCAACCTTGCCGAAGAAATCGCCCCCCATTCCCCAGGTACCTATCCCCACCACCGAGACTTTTAAATCAGAGTTCCCTAAATAGCGGTAATTCATGTTCGCCTCCCTGATATGAGATGTAAATGGTGAATATTCTTATTGGTCTGTATTCTAACAATCTAACGTTAACATTTATTAATAATGAAAGGTAGAGAATTTTCAGTAAAATTTGAACCTGAGAGTTGAGCCGATTTAAGGGGCGCAATAAAACACTATGGAAGAATGTAGCAGCGATCCGTCCGAAAGCTCACTCCAATGATGTCAGCACTGATTTGTCGTATGCCACTGGCAAGAATTCTGACAGGTTCAACAAACGGCCGGATCGGCGCCACGGATGCTTCTCAGGGAGATGAGGAGTCGGCTCGCTCCACGGAATCTGATGAAAGCACTAGCCGGAATTACTCTGTTCTCAGGCGCAACAGTTGACCGGTCAGGCTTTTCAGTTCCGTCTCGGCCAGTTTTCCCTGATATTGCACATTCACCAACCGGCTCTCGGCCTGGATGAAACTGCGTTGGGCTTCCCGCAGCTCCAGCTGGGTGATAGTTCCCAACCGATACCGTTCCTGCGCCACCTCGACCGTTTGCCGGGCCACTTCCACATTTTCCTGTTCCAGTCCGAGCAGCTGAAGGTTACTCTGGTAGTTTTCATAGATCTGTTGAAGAGTGGACCGCAATGTGTTCCGTACATCCCGGTAGTGGTACTCGCTGGTCCGCAGATCTAATTTGGCATTCTGCACCCGCCGGTTGAGGTCGAATCCGTCGAACAAATTAAACGAGGCGGTGAGACCAAAGTTATACCCGGAACTCCGATTGGAACTGAGAAACCCCGATTCCGACTCCGACCGGGAGAAATTGTATCCGGCATTCAGGGCAACGCTGGGGTATCGTTCCGATTGTACCTGCTGCAAATTCAGCCGGGCGATGGTTTGATTCACCCGGGCCCGCTGCAGTTGATTATTGGAATTCTCCAGGCGGGACTCCAGGTCCGCCAGGGCGAGGTCCTGTTGAATCGGAATGGCATTACTCACCGTAAACTCGGTCCCCGGCTCCCGGGCCAGGAGTTCATTGAAGGCGATTTTGGCATTCCGCACGTTCACCTCCTGCCGCACAAATGCACTGCTGTCCGAGTTCAAATCCGCCCGGGCCTGCAAGGTTTCCAGTCCGGAACCGGACCCCAGATCCAGTTTTTCCCGGGCGATATTCAGTCGTTCGCGCGAAATAGTAACGGCTTCGCGAAGCACCTCCAGGGTTTGTTTTTCCCGGACGATAGTATAGTATGCGCTGATGATATCGCTGAGCGCTCCCTCAATGGTCACCCGGGCGCTGAGCTCCCCCTCCGCTTCCAGCTCGTTCAACTTCTGACGGGTGACGAACATCCGGAAGCCATCGAAAATTGTCCAATTCAACGCCACGTTGGATCCCAGGGATTGCGATTGGGCACCGGTCCTTTCGTTCACCTCGTCGGTGAAGGCATATTCCTGCCGGGAATTGGTGATGTTGGTATTCTGATTACCGGAGACGTTCACCTGCGGTAAAAATCCTGCATTCCCCAGGGAGTTGTTATTCTCCGCAATTGCGACCACATTTCGCGCGATACGGATGGAATAGTTATTCTCCAGTCCGATCCGGATGGCCTGATCGATGGTCAGGATGTCCTGTGCATGGGCAACCGGATGCACTCCGAAAATCACGGTGACCAGCAAGAAGCCTGCGCTCAAGCATTGTTTCAACATAGATGTATCCGCTCCGCATTCAGAGGTTCGCATTTACTCGTCGACCACCACGGCTTCCATTTCCCTTTCTTCCACAGGTTCGTACTCGGGTTCTTCTTCCAACGCGATATTCGAAACGCTCGTCGATTTCGAGGAGAGATAGGTATACACGGCCGGGATCACATATAAGGTGAGAATGGTGGCAAAGATCAATCCGCCGATCACCACGATTCCCATGGATGTCCGGCTTTCGGAGC
>DATFLS010000568.1:0-2122 GCA_035267465.1 bacterium | reverse complement strand
TTCACCTGGCATAGCCGGTTACGAATGGGCATCCACCTTGAAAACCAGACAGAAACCAATCCGGCAGGAGAGATTGTACAACAATTTCAAACGAACACCGTTGGAGCCCAGGTGGAGTATAGGCTGCCGCACTCCATCCGGTTCGAAGGAACTTTCCGACAAATGGGCGCTGGATTCACGCAACAGTTTGTAGATTCTCCGAACCTTGCTACCGTGTCAAATATCTATCTGAGTGCTGCGCTCAATCTGAACCGGAATCCGGTGAGCCACTGGGAAGTGCGCGGGCAATCCATCTTTACTATTGGAGATGATGCCGGTGACATATCTACCATCCTGAATCGGTCACGAGCAGATGCCATCTCGGTTGCCACTTCTCTGCGATATTTGTGCAATCCGTATCAAATGCCCCGACTCCAGGCTGCCCTCACTGCGGCGGCGAAATCATTCACCGGATCCGGAGAAGTCCAATGGAGCGTGATTCCCAATCTGTTTTATCAGCTCGGGGCTCAGGTGGACCTCGGCGTACAGTATCAATATACAAACTACTCCGGTCAACTTGCCTCTGCATACGGAACCCAATCCGATCAGTCGGTAAAACTGGCCCTGATCTTCAATTTCGATATGACTTTTAATAACTATTTTGATGACCGGAATTCCATCCTGAATATGGAACATGGTTATATTCCGTAGCCGCGAACCGGCGACCCGCAGTTTAACCTGTTGGAGGTTTATTAATAACTAATTATTATTGAATGTAATATTATCGATAAAATAAGGAGAAAACCATGCATAGACAGTTTCAGAATATAGCATTGGGTTTGGTATTGGTTACCCTGGCTTTTTTGGGAAATGTACAGCTGCTTAACGCACAGCAGAACACATCCGCATCCCCGAACCTGAGCGTTGTCACCCTCGATGTCACGGGGATGACCTGACACGCATGCCAGGTAAAAGTGCGGTCCGCACTTGAAGGGTTAGATGGTGTTCAAAGTGCCAAGGTTTCTCTGGATAAGGATAATGCGGTTGTGGTATTTAATTCATCACAAGTTACCATCGATCAAATGAAGGAAGCGGTTAAAAAAGCTGGTTACGGTGTGAGTTCCGCTTCTCAGATTGAGTCGTTTAGACAATCAACAGATGGTGACACCGGTGAAAAGCAACCCGCTGGTCAGGCTTCCGGATACCGGACGCTGAATATAGAAGAACTGGCAAAAGTCACAGATGATCCCAATGTAACACTGGTAAATGTCCATATCCCCTATGCCGGTGAAATCCCCGGGACGGATGCGTTCATTCCCTTTAACCAGATAAAGGAAAATAAAGGTGAACTTCCCAGGGATAAAAAAGCAGAGTTGGTTCTGTATTGCCGGAGTGGGCACATGAGCAAACTGGCATATACTACCCTCACGCAGATGGGGTACAGCAATGTGTATGATGTGCCGGGGGGCATGAACGCCTGGCGACAGGCAGGACATACATTGTTGAACAAAAATCATTGACCATCCACATCGCCGGCGGTGTCCGTTCGGACAGTGCCGGCGATAACTATTTTTAAGATTCAGAGCATGCCGCAACCATCCCTTTTATTCATCGGTAAATATCCAGGATGTCTGAACTGCAGTGCTGAACAGGAGCAACAGTTGAACCGGTATTTTTCTTTCTCCCCCCATAACAGCCGGGCTGCTCATTCGTCTGTACAGGTAAGACAATGAGGAAAACGGCTGACGAACTGCCGAAGGAGGAACTGGACCGGCTGGTGCGGAATGCGAAACAGGCGGATGCATCAGCACAATCGCGGTTAATCTCACTGTTTTACCCGAAGATGTATCGCTACATTTACTATCGGGTGAATCAGAGAGAAGATGCGGAGGATTTAACCAATGACGTGTTCGTACGGATGCTGGAATCTTTGGACAAACAGAGCGGATCTTTCTTTGCCTGGCTGTATCAGATTGCTTCCAACCGGATTGTGGATCACTACCGGAAAAAGAATGTCCGAAAGGATACCAGTAAAGTAGGAGAAGCAATCGAATACTTTATGAGCGATGAGACGCCATTAGATACAATGTTTCTCCGGGATGAACTGAGAAAAGGCATTCGGCAACTCACCGATGAGCAACAG
>DATFLS010000567.1:0-3209 GCA_035267465.1 bacterium | reverse complement strand
TAAATTCATCTTTGAAGAAACGGGCAAGCCTACATCGAACTGATTTAGTCCGGTTAAAACACCAGCAGAAACCCGGATTTTACTAAGAGTGAGAGAAGGACCGCCAAGACAAGTGTGAACAGACTGATGACCGTCATCCATCGCCAGCCCAGTTGGCTGTACAGGGCGGCGATAGTAGCAACACAAGGAATATAAAATGTGACAAAGACGGCGAATGTCATGATTTCACCGGCTGACATCACCGCCGGGACATTGG
The DNA here is from genome assembly GCA_035267465.1 of bacterium. Taxonomy (GTDB): domain Bacteria; phylum Fidelibacterota; class JAANXI01; order JAANXI01; family JAANXI01; genus DATFLS01. The sequence continues at coordinate 2,953 of DATFLS010000567.1, read as the reverse complement.
TCGTACCGATAGCCTGGACCAGCATAATCAAGGATAATTCCTTACGTAGCACACCGAACACCAGGGTCATCCCGACTGCAGCCGGCAGCCCCAAAATCCCCGAGGTAAGGGGAGATAATATATCATTGATGATCCCGGTCCACTGAAAATAACTTGCGATACTGACGATAATGCTCCCGATAATGAGCAGCGGCCAGGCAATGATGATAAATTCCCGGATCCGAAACCAGACCTTTCGAAGCACGGTTACCGGGACCGGCCAGCGATACGGGGGCACCTCCATAATCATTCCGGGTGTTGGCTGCGGCATCATTGACGCCATAAGCTTTCCCGCAAGCCCGATAATCGCGATATTAAGTACATAGATAAACAAGGCAGCCGGCGCCCCTAAATAGAATCCCACCAGACTCAGGATCACCACGCTCCGTGCCGAGCAGGGGACGAGGGTTGCAATCGTACCGGCGATAACCTTATCACGGCGGGAAGGGAGTATCCTGGTAGCCATGATTGCCGGGACAGTACAGCCGTACCCCAGGAGTGCCGGCAGAATGGCAGTGCCATGCAGGCCGATACGATGCATAAAAGAATCCATTAAATATGCGATCCGAGGGATGTATCCCGCATCTTCCAGAATAGAGAGAACCAGCAAGAACGGAATCAAATACGGCAAGACAATAGCTACACCCCCGCTGATGCCGAACAAGGCTCCCCGTAAAATGGTATACCACAGACCACTTTCATCAAATGTTTTCTTCAGTGCCATCTCGAGACGATCGAATAACTCAAGCAGCGGTGTTTCGATGCCGGCTCCAACTCCGAATATCAGGTAGAAGATCCCCCCGATCAACAGCGCCATAATAACGTAGCCCCAGAACCGATGCATGAGAATATCGTCAAGTCTGTCATACCACCTGCTCCTGGGGTGATGGACGGTGGTCACGCGGTTTACAATCTCCTGAGCGAGGGCATTCCTTTCCATCGTCAGCACCGTGTCTCCCGGCTTCCCTCTGATATGCTCCAGATCGCGCTGAAAACCGCGTGCCGTCCGGATCAATTCGTCCGGATTCAAGTAATGTAACTGCCGAAGAAGCTCGGTATCATCTTCCAACAGCTTCATCGCGAGGAACCTGGTGGAGAGTAGCTGATCCTGAATATTCGCCGCCGGAATTCGCTGTTCCATCCGGGTAACAATCTGTTCCACATCTTTCTGGAATCGCAGGGATTGTCTGTTCGGGAACTCCCGTTCGGCAAGGATTGTCCGGACAGCGTTAAAAAGTTCCCGCACACCGATATTCTTGGAGGCGATGGTCTCCACAATGGGAAGCGAGAAAATGCTCGACAGGGTGTCTGTCGAAATTTCCATTCCTTTTCTATGTGCCTCATCCATCATGTTGAGGGCAACTATCAGCGGAATATCTAATTCCATGAGTTCGATTATCAGCGGAAGACCCCGGCTGAGCTGTGAGGCATCCAATACTCCGATGATCACATCGATCGGCCTGGTCAGCAAGTACTTCCTGATTTCGAACTCGGCTTCGCTGGTGGCGGAAAACGAATAACACCCGGGGAAGTCCAGTATTTCGGCAATCATACCGTTTAAGCGAACCGTACTTTCCGTGTACTGGACGGTAGTACCCGAAAAATTTGCGGAGGCAGATTTATAGCCGGCTACTGCGTTGAATATGGTGCTTTTGCCGGCATTCGGTTGTCCCAGAATGGCGATTCTCATTCCAGTTCTTCGACCTGGATTTTAGCTGCAATCCCTCTTCCGATAGCCGTCTGTGAGCCAGCGTGTTCAATAATGAGCGGCCCGGCAAACGGTGCATTCCGAATCACCTTAATGCTGGAATCAACACCAATACCCATTACGGATAATTTTTTCCGGACATTCTGGCCACCATCGATCTGGCTGATTTTCAGCGTTTTATGACTTTTTACTTCCAAGAGATTTTTCATCCTTGTTGCTTCACCGGTGCTTTGTTATTCCATGGTAGCAACGCGCTTTAAATGCCTGGCACAAGATCTCTGCCATTAAGCACTTCTCAAAATATAAAACAATTTCCGGCCCCTCACAGCCATGTATGCAACCGGATAATTGCCTATGCAAGCAAATCATGCCTATAACTCCGTTCAAAACAACAGAAGCGCCCTGAGAATTCAGGACGCTTCTGTGAATGAACCATCTTATTTGAAGAAAGTAGCGAGTTCATTTATTGAGTTGCAATTCGCTTTTTGGTATAAATCAACAGCATAAATTCTCTGCTTAATACCCTCCCCTATATCGTTTCCACTCACAAAATCTGAAAGTGTTCATCGTGCTCGCAAGCGTGACATCCGTAATTCCAGGTGATCCGCTGCATTAATGTTGAATAGAAAACAACGTTACTCCGAACTACCGTTTCTATCCATACCAATATTATTGATAATGATTATAATTATCAATTAAAATCTTTACTGATTAAATAGTCACAACTATTGAGAATAAAATTCACATTGGATTCCCCCTCAGTTCTGATACCAGAGAATGTAGCATTCATCCGCTTGTCAATCTTCCCGGTCAGTGAGTGATGAGATGTGTTCATGACACTGTGCAATCGCCCGGGCTGATTGCCCCTCACAGCCAGGGGTATATGCCGCCCTCCAAAATCACTGCCAGAGAGCCTTCGGTATCCGTTAAGGCCATCACCCCTTCCTTTGATTGAGACTACTATAGAAACCAGTAGAGTAGGAAAGGAGATGTAATGTATAGGTTTCAGCCTACATCAGTTACAGGGTTTCCCCGTTGTGGCTCACTAGCCGCATACCATGCATCCCATCTGCCTTTCCCCTCGTCGAACCGGACGTGCGGATTTCCCGCATCCGGCTCACCCGAACAGAGTCGCCATCGGCATTTACAAGGCAGCCTGTCAACCCGACACGCCGCTGCTTGCTTGGCCTTCCAGCCGAGCTGCTG
>DATFLS010000566.1:0-6563 GCA_035267465.1 bacterium | reverse complement strand
CATTCCTCTCGATACTGCCGGTAGTGGGGGCCCCGATTGTGTACGTCCCTGCAGCCGTGATTTTACTGATCCAAAACCAGTACGTGAAAGGGGTCATCCTGCTGATCTGGGGTTCGGTTATTGTCAGCCAGATCGATAATTTTCTGCGGCCCATTCTGATTTCCGGCCGAACCAAGTTACACACCCTGGTGCTGTTTTTCAGTATTCTGGGTGGTATCTATATATACGGGTTTTTGGGCATCATTATGGGACCGGTGATCGCCTCGCTTTTACTGGCAATTTTACGTATTTACCGGGAAGACATCGTCTCGCCACAGCATACCGTACAACCGTCGGTCGCTGCTGGCACGGGTGAGTCCGATCAGCCGGGGGAGTTATAAACCATGGAGAGAGAACAATTCGGCAAGACGAAAATTATCGGGACCATCGGTCCTGCCAGCCGGGACAAGAGTACCATTCGCCAGCTGATCACCGAGGGGCTGGATATCATCCGAATAAACAGTGCACACGGAACCCGGGACCAGCATCAGAAGATCATCCGGGCGGTCCGATCTCTGGAGGAGGAGCTGCAGATTCCCCTGACCATCCTCTACGATCTCGCCGGGCCGAAACTCCGGTTAGGAGAGCTCCCGGAGGGAGGGGTTAAACTGGAGAGCGGAAGCGAGATAGAAATCGAGGAGGCTTCCGGAAAGTCTTCCACGCGATTGCCTGTTGAATGCAAGAATATACCAGCAATTATCTCACCGGGTGACAGGATTTACATTAACGACGGATTTGTGCAACTGACTGTGAAAGAAGTCCGGCGGGATTATATCCGCGCGCAGGTTGATATGGGCGGACTGGTCACCACCCATAAAGGCGTGAATCTGCCGGGGGTGGAGATTGACCTGCCGGCCCTGTCCGACGAGGACCACACCAACCTGCGGTTTGCTCTCCGGAACGAGGTTGATTGGATTGCGCTGAGTTTCGTCCGAAAGCCCGGAGATATTGCGGAAGTCAATTCGGTTATGGAGGAAGTTGGTTCCTTGTGTCCGGTCATCGCGAAAATCGAAACGTCCCAGGCAGTGGAGACCATCGATGGGATCGTCGCTGCATTCCAGGGATGTATGGTCGCCCGCGGAGATCTGGGCGTGGAGATTCCTATCCAGGATGTGCCGCACCTGCAGAAACAGATCATCGGCAAGTGTAACCGGGCCGGGAAGCCGGTGATCACTGCCACCCAGATGCTGGAGTCGATGGTGCACAGCAGCCGGCCCACCCGGGCGGAGGCTGCCGATGTGGCGAATGCCATCTATGATGGCACGGATTGTGTCATGCTGTCCGGTGAGACCGCCATCGGCGAGTATCCCGTCCGGGCCGTCCGGGTGATGAACGATATTATTCTGGCGACCGAAGAACAGATTGACTATACCGCCGATCCCGCTGCATTTGAAGGGACCAAAACCATCGCCGATTCGGTGAGCCACAGCGTTTTCCAGGCCGCTATCGAAGTGAAAGCCAGCGCCATTGTGACCATGACCCACAGCGGCAGTACGGCCCGGATGGTCAGCAAATACCGGCCGCCGGTCCCTATCTATGCCCTCACACCCTTTCAACGTATCCAGCGCCAGCTCAATTTGAGCTGGGGCGTCTCTCCGCTTTTAGGCACCAGAAACGAGTCCACCGATGCCATGTTTGTGGAAGCCGAGAATATCCTCAGAAAACTCGGTATCGTAGAGAACGGTGATAAATTGGTCCTCTCGGCCGGCGTGCCCATCGGGGTGCCAGGGACGACCAATTTGATGAAGGTGCTTGTTGTAGGTTAGTAGTCTAGTTCATATCTTTAAAGTTTTGCAAATATAACAATCAGGAGAACGGCGTGGCGAAGTACCCGGAACACCGGAGTAAGAACCTTGAACATGACCAGCCGGAGAAACTGGTCCTGTTTGATATTGACGGTACGCTCCTGCATGGAGGCACCTCGGCCCGAGAGTCGCTGGCAGTGGCGCTCTCGGAAGTTGCCGGTAAGCAGATTGCACTGCAGACAGAAGATGTCGCCGGCAATACCGACCTGGGGATTTTCCGCCGGGCGCTCGAACGGGAAGGGTTTGAGAGCGGGGAAATCGATCACCTGCTTCCGCCAACCATCGAACGGTATCTCGAAGTGGTGGCGGAGGCCTATCCCGCCCGGAATGATCAATATCTGTACCCCGGCATCAAAGAACTGCTGGCACGCCTGCATGACCGGGATGATATCCGGCTGGGATTACTCACCGGGAACCTCATGGAAGGAGCCCGGATTAAACTCGAGCCGTTCGACATCTGGCATCACTTTGCAGTCGGGGCGTTTGGCAGTGATGCCGCGAATCGGAACGATCTGCCGGGGATTGCGCTCCGGAAAGCACGGGATGAACTGGGGGAGCACTACACTGCCGATCAAACCCTGATTGTCGGAGATACTCCCAGAGATGCGTTATGCGCAGAGGTCAACGATATCGGGGCATTGATTATCTGCCGGCGACCGGAATGGCTGGAGGAGATTCAACAACATCATCCATACCTGATTGTGAATTCCACAGAAAACGTAGAACAGATGTATAAGACAATAACGAGTTTTACTGATGAATAAATTTCTGGAAGAACTACACAATCACGTGGTGATTTTCGACGGCGCCATGGGCACGTCCATCCAGGATCTGGACCTGACTCCGGATGATTTTGACGGACTGGATGGATGTAATGAATTCCTGGTGATCACGAAACCGGATGCGATCCGGGGCATCCATGCCGCATTTCTGGAGGCCGGCTGTCAGGTTATCGAAACGGATACCTTCGGCGCGAACCGGGTGGTGCTGGCAGAATACGATCTGGAGGACCGGGCGTATGAAATCAATAACGCCGCAGCCGAGCTGGCCAGGAATGTGGCGGAGGACTTTTCGAGCGAAGCATTCCCCCGGTTCGTGGCCGGTTCTATCGGTCCCGGAACTAAACTGCCCACCCTGGATCACATCTCTTTCGATGCGCTGAAACAGAGTTACGATGAACAGGTTGCCGGTCTGGTTGACGGAGGAGTCGATGTCCTCATCATGGAAACCTGCCAGGATATTCTCCAGGCGAAAGCCGCCCTGGCTGCAGCAGAGGATTACTTCGCCAAAACAGGGAAACGGATCCCCATCATCACGCAGGTGACCGTCGAGACCACCGGCGCCATGCTGCTGGGCACCGATATCGCCGCCGCCCTCACTTCTCTGGATCCCTATAACATCGATGTAATCGGAATGAACTGTGCAACCGGCCCGGACAAAATGTCGGATCATATCCGCTATCTTTGCAATCATACTGATCGATTTATTTCTGCGATTCCGAACGCCGGTATCCCGGAAAATATCGGCGGGGAAACCGTGTATCCGCTTACCCCGGAGGGGATGACCGCCACACTCCGGCACTTCGTGGAAGATCTGGGAGTGAACATTGTGGGCGGCTGCTGCGGGACCACACCGGAGCATATCGGAATGCTGGCGGAAGCGGTAAATAATATCACTCCGGCCTCCCGGCAGGTGAATCGGGAACCGGCGGTTTCCAGTCTGTACCAACTGGTATCGCTCGACCAGGATCCCCCGCCGCTGTTAGTGGGAGAACGGACCAATGCGAACGGGTCCAAACAATTTCGTCAGCTGCTGGAGGAGGATGACTGGGATGGGATGCTGGAAATGGGCAAAGAGCAGCAGGAGAGCGGGGCCCATGTGCTGGATGTGTGTACCGCCTATGTGGGGCGGGATGAAATCCGGGATATGACTGAAGTGATCTCCCGGTTCAATAAACATCTGCATATTCCGTTGATGATCGATTCCACGGAACGGGAGGTGATCGAAGCATCATTAAAGCGTATATCCGGCCGGGCGATCGTCAATTCGATTAACCTGGAAGACGGCGAAGAGCGGATGGCAAAGGTGCTGCCGCTCTGCAAAAAGTATGGCGCGGCCGTCATCGCGCTGACCATCGACGAAGAGGGCATGGCGAAGACGGCAGCGAAAAAAGTGGAGATCGCCAGACGAATCTATGACCTGGCTATCAATAAGTACGAAATGCGGCCGGAGGATCTGATCTTTGATACCCTGACTTTCACCCTGGGAAGCGGAGATGAAGAATTCCGCCGGGCTGGTATCGAGACTCTCGAAGCCATCAAGCAGATTAAGGCGGAACTCCCGGACGTGCGTACGATTCTGGGTGTCAGTAACGTGTCCTTCGGGCTGAATCCTTGGGCCCGGCACGTGTTGAACAGCGTGTTCATGCATCACGCCATCGAACACGGGCTGGATGCGGCCATCGTCCATGCCGGTAAAATTATGCCGCTCTATAAGATCTCTGAAGAAGAGAGAAAAATATGCGACGATCTGGTGTTTGACCGGCGCACCGAGGAGTATGATCCCCTGACCGAGATGATGGCGCATTTCGAAGGAGACAGCGGGAAATCCCGGGAAGCTGAAGACATCGGTGAAGACGTTCCTATTGAGAAGCGGCTGGAGCGGCGTATCATCGATGGCAGAAAGACCGGACTGGAGGCCGACCTCGATGAGGCGCTGGAGCAGTACGGTCCTCTGCATATTATCAATAACTTTCTGCTGAACGGAATGAAGGTCGTCGGGGATTTGTTCGGCGCCGGCGAGATGCAGCTGCCGTTCGTACTGCAGTCGGCGGAGACCATGAAAAGGGCAGTGGCGTATCTGGAACCGCACATGGAGAAGGAGGAGAACGTCGGGAAGGGTAAAATCATTCTGGCCACCGTGAAGGGTGACGTGCACGACATCGGGAAGAACCTGGTGGACATCATCCTGACAAACAACGGCTACCAGGTGACCAATCTGGGAATCAAGGTTCCTATCGATGCGATGCTGGCACGTATGGAGGAGACCAGTCCGGACGCAATCGGCATGAGCGGATTGCTGGTGAAATCCACGGTGATCATGAAAGAAAACCTGGAGCTGATGAACGAACGGCAGGTGAACATTCCGGTGCTGCTGGGAGGCGCGGCGTTGAACCGTCGGTATGTCGAGCACGATTTACGCAAGATCTATAAAGGGCCGGTATTTTACGGGAAGGACGCTTTCGCCGGACTGTATATCATGGATGAGCTCGCCGAGAAAAAGCGAGCGGCAGCTGCCGACGGCGGGGAGCTGGCTGCGCCGTCGCCCAAGAAAGTGAGTAAAAAGATTCGCACCCGGACCAAGGGGCCATCCCTGGGAACAGATGAATATATTCCATCTGACATCTCCCATGAGAATCCGGTACCGGAACCTCCGTTCTGGGGAATCAAGGTTATTGAAAATATCGATATCGGGGTGGTCTATCCGTATATCAACACGGTGGCGCTGTTCCGGGCCCAGTGGCAGTATCGAAAGGCCGGGAAGAACCGGGACGAATATCAGCAGTTCATCGAAACGGAGGTGCAGCCGGAATTTGAACGCCTGCAGCGAAAAGGCAAACAGGAGGGACTCCTGGCACCGCGGGTGGTTTACGGGTATTTTCCCTGTCAGTCCGAACAGAATGATCTGATTATCTATGATCCTGAGAGCGGCGGCGAGCGGGAACGATTCACCTTCCCCCGCCAGGATGGGAAGCAGCACCTCTGTCTCTCCGATTACTTTCGTCCGGTGGAATCCGGTGAACGAGATGTGGTGGCCTTTCAACTGGTGACGGTGGGAGAAAAAGCCTCGGAGGAGTCCCAACGGCTGTTCGGGGGAGATCATTACAAAGAGTACCTCCTGTGGCATGGCTTCAGCGTGGAGACCGCGGAAGGACTGGCGGAATACTGGCATAAACAGGTCCGCCGGGAACTGGGATTCGGTGAGGAGGATTCGGATAAAATCCGGGATCTCTTTAAGTTAGGCTACCGCGGAGCCCGGTATAGTTTTGGTTACCCGGCCTGCCCGCACCTGGAGGATCACGAACAGCTGTTCCGGCTGCTCCACCCCGACCAAGTCGGCGTCTCGCTCTCGGAGGGCTACCAGCTCCACCCGGAACAGAGCACCTCGGCAATTATCGTGCACCACCCGGAGGCGAAGTATTATTCGCTGTGAGGTCAAACAGCGCTGACTCTCTGCTGTGAAATTGATAATTCTAACTTTGAGGTAGAATCGACTTCCCGGCGAATCTCTGTATGCTCAGGATTTCACAGGACGGGAACCACTTCCCCTACCACAGATGATCTGAGTTACGGGACAAATTACGGGACAAATTCTCCTTTCTTTTCGCCCGGCTGTTTACTAATATGCACGATTTAAAAGAATACCTGGAAGATATATGAGTACACCGTTCCGGAAAGAGTTGCAGATAGCCCAGCAAGCGGCGGAAGCGGCCGGAAAAGTGATTCTGCAGTATTACGAAGGCGATTACCACGTCGCCCAGAAGAGCCGCAACAATCCGGTGACGACCGCTGACTTCGAAGCGGATACCTTGCTGAAGGAGCAACTCCTGACCCCATTCCCGGAATATGGATGGCTCTCGGAGGAGTCCAAAGATGATCTGGCCCGGCTGGACCAGGAGATCATCTGGGTGGTCGATCCGATTGACGGCACCAAGGAGTT
>DATFLS010000565.1:0-2348 GCA_035267465.1 bacterium | reverse complement strand
GTCTCTGAGCCCGTCAAACTGGTGGATTTTCTTCCCACTCTCCTGGGCATGTCGGGATTTTCTTTTCCAGGCGATCCTGCAGGTCACAGTCTGCTGCCACTCATCACAAGCGAGATCTCTCACTGGCGACCGGCCTGTTTCTCTGAAATTGATCACAGTATGTCCATGTATGATGAGCTGCGAGCGGATTCGGGCAGACGGCTCATGGTTCGTACCAGGGAGTGGAAGTTGATTTATTTCAAAGATTGCAGGCTCCGGAATACGGATGGCGCTCTGTATAATTTAAGGAATGATCCTGGAGAACATCACAATCTATATCATAAGCCGGGCCTCAAGAAGGTCATAGGGTATCTCGAGAATTTGGCGGAAGAATGGGATAGAAGCACTTCTGTCCGTTAATGATAATTGGTCATTTCTAAAATGGGTGTGTTAGTGACAGGTCATAGGAGCCTCCTCCAGAGCGGATTCCGATCTGTCAGGGATCCGCTGCCCCTCTTCCAATCCATGGGGGCTTCTTTATATCAACAGGTTTTGGATTTGAGCCGTGAGTGAATTTCGAGTTCAGCCTACCTTGTTCCATGGAAGGAAATTTTGAGCCACAATCCAGCGTACTGAAGCAAAGGATGCCCGATAGATAAATAATTTATCCAGCATAAGAATTTGAATGAATGGTTCACCTGGGTGGTTCTGAAAAGGAGAGTACGTATTCGATATCAGGGTCCCGGGAATTGTCAATACTTTCAGATGGTTTCTGACTTTTTATTTGAACGCTCAGCGGACTAATTCCTTTCTTATGAAAGATGTGACAATCAGGAAATAATATCACCATCACTATCGTTGCACTCAGATGGTAGCCCAGAAGCAAAACCCCTCTTTGTGTGGTGGGAGATTTTCCTAATTCGACCTGGGGATGATTAGAATCGACGGGACTGAGGTGGCGAAGCTGTAGCTCATTCAATGATATTCTTGGCAGGTGAAGCGAATTTGAATATCCTAATATTTTAACGTTTATGTGAAACTCGAACGGTAAAGTATTCCGGTATATACATACCCAGGGAGTTATCGATGTTTTCGTCATGACATATAATTTTAGTTATAAGGAGAGTATCAATTATGTAAAGACGTGAAGTTATAAAACGAATTAACGATACGAAACTTACAGTACAGATATATCAGACGGGAATTGGGTGAAGGTTGATGGAATTCCATGCAAGTTCATAACATATCCTCCGGATGACAATTCCGAAACAAAAAATATGGCACATGAGATATTTAAGATGGAAGATATAGTCCCTCAAGGTGAGGAGTAGAACTATGAGCAGTAGATTGGGTATTATATTGACGATTTCACTCATTGTAACAGGCATAGCAGGATGCCAGTCAGTCCCGCAAGGTGAGATACAGACACCGGCAGAGCCCGTCAACCTGACGGTGGAATATGCGCACCATCCGCTCGGGATCGATACGGAGACGCCGCGCTTCGGCTGGCAGATGGAGGCGCCGGCCGGGGAACATGGATACGCTCAAACGGCATACAGAATTGTTGTCAGCGATGATGCCGGCAATGTGGTTTGGGACTCGGATAAAGTCAACAGTGATATCTCTGTTGGTATTGAATACAATGGCGAGCCTCTAAAAGCTGCTACCAGGTACAATTGGGAACTGACGGTTTGGGATCAGGACGGCAATTCTGCGTCGGGCACCTCATGGTTCGAAACCGGTCTGATGAATCCGGATCCGGATTTGACAGCATGGGATGGTGCTACCTGGATAGGTGGCGGTTCCGACGATTTGGTGTTCTATTCACACTATCTGTCTGTGTTTAAAATGCAATATACCATTCAGCTGGACGAAGCATCCGGAAGCACAAAAGCCGGAATTGTGTTCGGGGCCAATGATAGAAGGTTGATGGATAAGTACAAAAATATCTATCAGATTGAATCGAGCCGGGATGACAGCTATATCGAAATCGAACTGGATATATCCGCAGTGGATGGGGCTGAAGACGGTCAGGCCAAACTCAATATATACCGGTCTGGGTATCATCCGGATGATAACCCCGGCGTTCCGCTCTTTAGCGCGGACATTCCAACGTCTCTCATTAATGCAGAGAATAAATACAATCCTCATAACATTTACCTCGAATCCGTCTTTGGTTCGCTCTCTCTGTATATCAATGGAACGGAGAATGAACACCGCATCAGCAATCCGGAAGCCACCGGCAGAGGCGGGGGCACATTTAACGTGAATCCCGTCGGCCGGGGCGGCAACTATATTGCCTTTCCGATGATAGCGGATATTGGTTTTGCTGCAGAGAATAATCAAACGGCATATATCAAAAATTTCAC
>DATFLS010000564.1:0-2802 GCA_035267465.1 bacterium | reverse complement strand
CCACCGTCTCCACTTTGACCGGCTGGGGCGTCTTTTTCACCTGCCACAGCTCCGGCTGGATGTTCCGATCCGCCCAGATAAGCCCGTAATCGCGACCACCGATACCCAGGGAATAAAAGGTACCGGTTGCCCGGGTGGTTTCGAAATCCATCCAGAGGACCGCATCGTCAGAGATGTTCGCTTCTCCATTTATCACCGCATTCACTTGTTGCCCGGAAAGCCCGCTCCGAAAGATCCGGACCTCATCCACGATGGCATTGCAGAGTTTCCCCGGATAGCTCTGTCCCTGGGTTTCGGTATTCTTTCCGATGTTGACCGGATAGGGATTGTGGTCGATGTTCCCGCTGTAGGAGATTGAGGTGACAGGTTCGCCATCCAGATAGAGCTGCATGGTTTCTCCGTTATACACACCTGTTAGATGATGCCAGTGATTATCCCAGAAGGCCGGTGTTTCCGCGTATACGGAGATGCGTTTTCCATCATAGATGAAAAATTCCAGTGAGTCTGCAGAAATCTGCCTGAGACCGAACTGATGGTTTCCCTTGGTGATGAAGGGGTTACTGAACCCGTTCCATCCTCTGGGATAGACCCACAGCGCCAGGGTCAGTTGATCACCGGTGATGTTCAGGCTCTCATCCCGGTACATTTCCACCCACTCATCGTGCCCGCTCAGCGCCAGTCCCTTTCCGTTATAGCCTTCCACCAGATCAGGCCAGCCCAGGACGGCACCGTCGTTGTGGTAACCGGAGGCATCGGGCGTCAGAATCACCTTCCGCTTGATACTGGGACTCACCCAGTCCCAGATGGCGCCGCCGGTAAGCCGGTCGTACCCGTAAATAAGGGCCCAGTATTCTTCGAACTGGCCGACACTATTACCAGTGGCAGCGATGTATTCGTCCATAAATGAGGGCCGGGAGCCGGTGGACGGATCCTCCTGCCCCAGTGTTTCCAGCTCGTCCGGATGAGGATACCGGGGACCGATAATATCTTCGTAAGGGAGCTGCCCGGCGTTCCCGCCATACAGCCAGCCCGGCCGGCTGGGATCGATCCGTTTGCCTTCTTCGATGAGAGCGGCAATATTTTCACCGGACCCCGCTTCATTTCCTGCACTCCAGATGACCACGCCCGGATGGTTTCTATCCCGGTGGACCATTTTCCGGGCCCGATCCACGTACATATCCCGCCAGGCCGAATTTTCCGACAGCCAGGTGCTGGCATGCGCCTCGTCGCCGGTCTCCCCGACAACGTACATTCCGTATTCATCGCAGAGATCCAGGAACTCGGGATCGTTAGGATAGTGAGACGTCCGGACAATGTTAATGTTGAATTGCTTCAGGATTTTGAGATCTTCAATATTGGTCTCCCGGGGGACATGCCGGCCGAATTCGGGGTGATGCTCGTGCCGGTTGGTCCCATTAAATTTTATCTGCCTGCCATTGATGTAGATCGCCCGGTTGCGAATCTCCACTTCACGAAAGCCGACCCGCTCCTCCAGCACTTCTGTAATGGCGCCGGTGTTATCCCGTACTGTCAGGATGAGTATATAGAGATTGGGATGTTCCGTTGACCATTTCTCCGGATTCTCCACCAGCCGGGAGAGAGTGATCTCCTGCTCCTCATTCCCGCCCAGGGTGACGTCGGCATTAACCATAGGAGCAGTTAAAACCTCACTCCCCTCCCCATCATAGAGCTGCACTGATAACTCGTAATCCTGCTGAGGGACCGAGGTGTAATTACGGAACGTCGCCCCCACCTGCAACTCGGCGTCCTGATACCGATCGTCCAGGTCGGTTCGCACGTAGAAATCCCTGATATGGACCCTGGGAGCCGAAAAAAGATAGACGTCGCGATAGATGCCGGAGAGCCGCCACATATCCTGGGCTTCCAGATAGGTACCGTCGGAGTAACGGAGCACTTTCACTGCGAGGGTATTCTTCCCGGGCCGGAGATAGGAGGTGATGTCATACTCGGCGGGTTCCATTCCGCCCTGGTTATAGCCGACTTCTTTCCCATTGACCCATACATAGGACGCAGACTTCACGCCTTCGAAGTGCAGGAACACCTGGCGATCATCCCAATCGGTTGGCAGGGTAAACGTGCGGCGGTAGGATCCGGTGGGATTGAAATCTTCCGGAACTTGCGGCGGATCCACCGGAATGGTCAGTGCGACGTTTCTGAACAGGGGATATCCGTATCCTTCCATCTGCCAATCGCCGGGAACACGAATTCCATCCCATCCGCTGGCATCGTATCCTTCCTGATAGAAATCTTCCGGTGCCTCCTGCAGATTGGGGGACCAGTCAAACTTCCAGTTGCCGTTCAAAGAGAGAAAGTAGGGAGATATTTCTCTGGAATCCCGGAGGGCCGATCGCACGCTGGAATATGGCACCAGAGGTACGTGCGGCTCGGTCTGGTTTCGCTGGAACACTGCCGGATTTTCCCAGTCCGGCTGCTGGGCCTGCACGGTGGGAACTGATGCTATAATCAAAAGCAGCAAACTAAGTAGTATGGGTGACAGGAGTCTGCGCTGTTGCATGGGTATCCTCCTTACTTTTGCGACTTGTCAGAAAACGCTAAAATCCTCGAGATCGCCAGAGCTGTGACAAGATAATGCACGATGCTGCCCGGGACCTTTGAGACCATAGCTGCAGGTAAATCGTCAACCTTAAAAAAAAGCTGTTTTACCTTGGTATTTCAATCTGTTATTAGCGAACACTATTACTAATCAACGTATATAAGGACATCTCTAATAGTTGTCTCAGATGCTGTCTATCTAAGTCTTCGCGCGGAAGTCGGGACCAG
>DATFLS010000563.1:0-2939 GCA_035267465.1 bacterium | reverse complement strand
GTGCACCGGGCAAAGAGGCGGATCGCTGCGGCTGGCTCTCAACAAAAATTGCCGTACCACCGGACCTGACGAACTCCCCTATCGCCTCAGCAGTGGCAACTTCCATGGTCCGGACATTGGTGAAAATCAATGTCCCATAGCCCATTGGTCCATAGCGGAGTTCTCCTTCAGTCTTCTCTGCATCCTGTATTACCGTTTCCGACAGGTAATCAGCAGATGCGCCATTTTGTGAGATGGCTTCCCACAGACGATGTCCGTACCAGGGAGTGGTATGAACGGGAACACGGGCCAACCCTGAGGTACTCCAGATATCAGCCCTTGGCACCAATATCCCGATGCTTACCTGTGGTTTCGCGGCCTGGAACACTGCCGAGAGCCTGGCATTGTAGTCCACCCAGTTGTGAAAATACGGCCACCAGGTATTGTGCTCGCTGAAATACGCACCAAACCGTATCCAGCCGGGAAAGCCGGCTTCCGGCGGAGAATAATTGAACCCGTGAAGCACCGAGTGATTAATCCCCATGATAAAGTTCATATCATCGGCCTGCTTGATCATATTGAGCGAGGTTTTGAAGACGCCTCTGGTATTGGTCATGGCTTCACAGCTGGCGATAGGTCGTCCGGTCAGATGCGCACCGGCGGAGGTGTACTTATTCCAGACGTAATATCCATGGGAATAGGCATTCGGTGAGAACAGCCAGTTGTTACTCTCCGGAATATCCGGGATCATATAGCCTTCAGCCATCCCCATCAGCCAGGGAGTCCCATAGGCCTGATAACGAGACTGTGTATTCTGTTCCTTACACCATTGATAGTAGGTTTCGGTAAACCGCTCTAGAAACAGCTCCACCAATGTCAGATTATAGTCATATCGAACCCGTCTGATAGTATCAGCCAGATCCTCTGAGACTGCAAAAGTATCCTGATACCCGTCATGCGGATCTTCATAAAAGATGAATTGGTAATACGGTTCCAGATCATATCCCCGGCGGGAACGAAATTCTTCAAGTAGATCCTGGGTCCAGTTCGAACCGGATAATTCGATACTGTCCACAAACAACGCGCGGAGGGCATTTCCCAGCTTCCCTTCCAGTTCCGTACCCAATGAGTCCGCGACCCGCTGGATATATCGGCGGACTGCGGACGCATTGTAATGATCCAGACAGGGACCGTCGGCTCCGGGGGCGCCGAGTGTTACTTCTCGAAAACTCATCCCTCTCCGGATGGAACCGAGGTAGAGGATATGGTCTCCTGACGGAACCTCAAAACGAATCATCCCATCGGAGGTCACTTGATCTGTGAGATCCTGCACTTGATCAAGGCTGGTAATGTCTTCGGGTATTAATCGAAGGAATAATAACTCCGGTTCCGGAGCCTCTTCGTCTTCCGGCGTTTGCTGTCGCTCGATTAAATTCTGTATCTTATTTTCAAACGTCGTCGATCCCTGTACCGGTAACTTTTGGAGGACCACTCCCTTTATCTGCTCTTCAGGAGGCAGAAACCGTCCACCGAAGGGCCAGCCGGTTCCTACAATCATATCGGGGATCATTCCCCGCTGATGCGCGCCATCCGCGGCTACTTTGACCATACGATTCCATTCCGGACTCAGCCATTCCAAAGGTTCGGCACCAATATCTACTGCAGTCGGCGGCATGGCAATCGGATTGATCTCCACTCCACCGATGCCTGCTTCATGCAGCACATCCAGTTCCCGCAGAATTTCCTCCTCATTGATCCGGTCACCATTCCACCACCAGCGGACAAACGGCCGGGCTTCGGTGGGCGGATCCTGAAACAGGGAATACAACCGGTTGGAATCCCCGGCACATCCTGACATCATAATGACAATAATTACAGCCCATAAGAGAAGAAAATATCTGTTCATTTTGATCAGGTAATGCATCCACGATCTCCTTGCATTAGAATTAATTTTATTGCAGTCCCTGTGCGTTTCTGAAATCATGGAAGACATGATTCTCACTTCCGGTACAGCATATGCTGAAAACATGAAAGTGGGATGTGAGAGTTTTCACTTGAACAACATGATACATTCTGATATGAGAATTCTGCCCGGAGGACTGCCGTCTTTGATAGAAAGCTCTGTTTCCCACAGAACTTAGTCTCCCAATATAACCGGGACGCTTAAAAGATAAGGAAATAATTTATCTCAGGTAACATTTTTTACCGGTCTCAGAAGAACGAACCGCAGAATGCCAGATTCCGGAGGGGGAGGAAAATTCGTACATTGCTGCGGTTCGTCTTTTACTATCCGCTATTCAATATCTAGCCTCTGGTCGGAAGCAGATATTCCGGATCGTCGAATCAGGTAATCTCCCGGATAACCTGTGTATATAATCGGACGGGCCCAATCAGCCCGGACTCCAGCAGCGGGTCATCAGCATCGTAATGTCTCCATGTGGTCCAGGTGTAGCGACCGGTTCGTTTACTATATCGGCCGGACTCTTGCTCCTCTTCGGCCAGGCGCATCCAGGCATCCCACTCTGTTGGTGCGGCTCCACGCCTCCCCGCCTCCTGAAACGGCAGGAAGTCTGGCTTGACTTCATCCCCGATTAATCGGTTCGGCCAGAGATTGGTAATGCGCACTTCCAGGCGGTTCTCTCCGGAACGGATTCTATCGGACACATCTATCCGGAAGGGCGGTTTCCAGAATATTCCCAGGTTTTGTCCGTTGAGAAGAACCTCTGCGATGTTGCAGACCCGCCCCAGATCCAGCCAGAACAAACGCTCATCCGCCATGAGTTGCGACGGGATTTGTATTGCCTTTTCGTAGGTAGCCGTCCCCGAAAAGTGCTGAATGTCGGTGTGGGAATGGTCGGTCCAGGATATCAGTTCATGAAAGGTTGTCCGCTCAGGAGCACCCCACCCGGAAAGAAACCGGACTGTCCATGGACCTTCCACATTTAACGCCTCCGGTACCG
>DATFLS010000562.1:0-9022 GCA_035267465.1 bacterium | reverse complement strand
CGCCGCTTGCAGCACCAGATCCTGGTGCGGATGCCCTGGCGGTGATGGCAAAGATCGACCTCCCGCTGTGGTTCAATGCGAACAAGGCCCGGGTGCAGGCGGCAAAACTGGGACTGGCGCAAACCCAGTACCAGTATGCAGATAAGCGGAACGCCGCGGAATCGGAAGTACGCACTCTCCATTTTAAGATCCTGCAGGTGCAGAAATCATTGGAATTGTATGATTCACAACTGATTCCGGAAGCGGAGCAGACCTTGACCTCCGCCATGGCCGCTTATAAAACCGGCTCCCTGGGCTTTCTGGATCTCCTGGACAGTGAACGGATGATCCTGCAGTTCAGGCTGAGTTATTACAAGGAACGGGCCACCTACTTTCAACATCTTGCCGACCTGGAACAGGCCGTCGGCACCGAATTACACTTCAACGGAGAATAAAATATGAACAGAATATCTCGATATATCAGCAAACGCAATTTTCTGGTTTCCCTGAGTATTTTCGGCACTGCAGTTGTCCTTGCCGCCTGCAGCGGAGAGGGACAGGCGAAATCCCCGGCGGCAGAGCCACAACACCAGGAAATGAAGGCGGCTCAGCAGTATACCTGCCCCATGCATGCTGATGTGATAGAGGACGAACCCGGTGACTGTCCCATCTGCGGCATGGATCTGGTGCCGCTGAACAGCGCAGAAGCAGCGGCGACAGAGCATGATCATTCCGAACATCAGCCTCAGCAAGCGCAGGCTTCGGCCCAACAGAATGAGGGAGCACAGCTGTGGACCTGCGGGATGCATCCCAATGTCATCCGGGATGAACCGGGGAATTGTCCTATCTGTGGCATGAATTTGACCCCGTTGAAGGGCAGTACGCAGGCGACCGCATCTTCCGCGGATGGAAAGAAAGGAAAAGGAGAAATCCTGTACTGGCGCGCTCCCATGGATCCCAGCTATATCAGTGATAAGCCCGGGAAATCCCCCATGGGGATGGATCTGGTGCCGGTTTATGAAGGCGAGGCCAATTTCGCATCGACCATCACCGTCGACCCCACAGTGGTGCAAAATATGGGCGTGCGAACCGCTCCGGCCGACCGCAGAAATCTGGTCCGGGAAATCCGGGCGCTGGGCAGAGTCACCTACGACGAAACCAAACTGGCCCATATCCACACTAAATTCAACGGATATATCGAGGAGACCTACGTGGCTGCCACCGGCCAGCGTGTAAGGAAGGGCGAACATCTGGTGGCGATTTACAGTCCGGAGCTGGTCTCCACCCAGGAAGAGTACCTGCAGGCCTACCGGGGATATCAGAACGCACGTGCGAGCGGGAATGAGTATAAAATAACCCAGACTGAAGACCTGCTTTCCTCGGCGAAACGCCGGCTGGAATTCTGGGATATTTCGGAGGACCAGATCAGCCGGCTGGAAGAAAGTGGTGCCGTCTCCAAAACCATGGTGCTGCGCTCACCCTTCAATGGCGTGGTGATCCACAAGAACGCCGTGGACGGGATGCGGGTCCAGCCCGGAATGAAACTGTATGAGATTGCCGATCTTTCCACCGTCTGGGTGGAAGCCGATATCTACGAATACGAACTTCCCTGGGTGCAGGAAGGCCAGCAGGTGGAAATGAACCTTTCGTATATGCCCGGAAAAATCCTGGAGGGGTACGTGGATTACATCTACCCCTACCTGGATGATAAAACCCGGACGGTCAAAGTGCGCGTTGTGTTTGCCAATGGGGATCAGGAGTTGAAACCGGGGATGTACTCCAACGTGCGCATCGAATCCGAGATTGGAACTGAGGTGCCCTCCATACCGGAAGAATCGGTGATCTGGTCCGGTGAGCGCACCCTGATTTTCATCGCCCTGGGGGAAGGCCGGTTTGTTCCCAGAGATGTGAAACTCGGCGCACTCAGCGGCGACGGGTATTATGAGGTGCTGTCCGGGGTTCAGCCCGGGGAAACCGTTGTCACATCGGGGCAATTCCTGTTAGACTCCGAAAGTAAACTCAAGGAAGCGCTCCAGAAGATGCTGGCCAGACGGCAGGAGAAATCCGGGACGGCTTCAGGGAGTTCTGATATGCCTGTCGAACAACAGCGTACTGATTCCGGGACAATTCAACGGGAAACGATGACCGCGCAGGATGATATGGAGAACATGGAACATGATCAGTGATAAGCTGGAGTTCCGGGGTGTGAAAAATACGCCGGATCTACAGATGTGTGAAATTGTCAGCGGCGTAGCCGTCGAATGCGGACGCGATACGAAAGATTCTATGGAGTCAGAATGATAGAAAAAGTAATTGAATGGTCTATAAATAACAGGTTTTTGGTAATTGTCGCTACCATTGTGCTGATCGGAGCCGGGTATTTCGCTATTACCCATACCCCGCTCGATGCCATCCCGGATCTCAGTGATGTCCAGGTGATTATCAAGACCGAATACCCGGGACAGGCGCCGCAGGTGGTGGAAGATCAGGTGACATATCCGATCACCACGGCGATGATGTCGGTACCGTATTCCAAGACAGTGCGGGGCTATTCCATGTTCGGGACCTCGTTTGTCTACATCATTTTTGAAGACGGGACGGATATGTACTGGGCCCGCAGCCGGGTGTTGGAGTATTTAAGTACGCTGGCAGACCGGCTGCCGGACGGGGTCACCCCGCAACTTGGACCGGATGCCACCGGCGTGGGTTGGGTGTATGAATATACCGTGGAGAGTAACCGGCATTCGCTGGATCAACTCCGGTCACTGCAGGATTGGTATCTCCGTTATGAACTGCTGAGCGTGGATGGGGTGGCCGAAGTGGCCAGCATCGGCGGATTCGTGAAACAATACCAGGTAGAGGTCGACCCGAATAAGCTGGCGGCTTATAACATCCCGTTAAAGCATGTGATCATGCAGATTAAGAAGAGTAACCAGGATGTGGGCGGACGGGTCCTGGAGATGGGCGAAACCGAGTATATGGTCCGTGGACTGGGGTATATCGAAGACATCGAAGATTTCCGGCAAATTCCGCTGGGCGTGGATAACAGCGGTACGCCTATCCAACTGCGGCAGGTGGCGGATATCCATCTGGGACCTGAGTTGCGCCGCGGAATTGCCGAGCGGGACGGATTGGGTGAAACGGTAGGCGGCATTATCGTGATGCGGTATGGCGAAAACGCCCTGAAGGTCATCCAGGATGTGAAGCAGAAACTGGAGGAACTGAAGCCGGGCCTGCCGGAAGGCGTGGAGATTATACCGGTTTACGATCGGTCCGGGCTGATCGTCCGGGCGGTGAAAAATCTCTGGCAGAAACTGGGCGAAGAAATGCTGGTGGTATCGTTGGTGATTATCGCGTTCCTGTTGCATCTGCGCAGCAGTTTTGTCATCCTGGTAACCCTGCCTTTGGGAATTCTGGCCTCCTTTCTGGTGATGTACTTCCAGGGGATTAATGCCAACATCATGAGTCTGGGAGGGATCGCTATCGCCATCGGAGCAATGGTGGATGCGGCGGTGGTGATGATCGAGAACGCGCACAAGCATCTGGAGCGGGAGCAGCCGGAGAGCAACAAGGAGCGGTGGCAGCTGATTTTGCGGGCCAGCAAAGAAGTGGGTCCGGCCCTGTTTTATTCGCTGTTGATTATCACGGTCTCCTTTATTCCGGTCTTCTCGCTGGAAGCGCAGGAGGGGCGGCTGTTCAAGCCGCTGGCCTTCACCAAGACCTATGCCATGGCGGCCTCGGCAATCCTCGCGGTCACCCTGGTACCGGTGTTGATGGGATTTTTTATCCGTGGTAAGATCCGCACAGAGGATAAACATCCGTTGAGCCGGGCGCTCCACTGGTTGTATCGTCCGGTGCTGGATCTGATCCTGAGATTCCGGAAAACCACGGTGGCAATTGCCGTCGTTCTGCTGGGCGTCACGGTGATCCCTTTCAGCCAGTTAGGATCGGAGTTCATGCCGCCGCTGAACGAGGGGGATCTCCTGTATATGCCTACCACTCCTCCGGGTATTTCGGTGACCAAAGCCAAGGAATTGCTGCAGCAGACCGACAAGATCATCAAATCATTCCCGGAAGTGGAGCGGGTGTTCGGCAAAATCGGCCGGGCGGAAACCGCTACGGATCCGGCCCCGCTTACCATGATCGAGACGACCATTATGCTGAAGGACCGTGAGGAATGGCGGCCCGGCATGACCATGGAGAAGTTAACCCGGCAGCTGGACCAGGCGATTCAATTCCCCGGGGTTACCAATGCCTGGACTATGCCCATCAAAACCCGGATTGATATGCTCACCACCGGAATCAAAACGCCGGTGGGCATCAAACTGATGGGAGAGGATCTGCAGGTGCTCTCGGATATCGGTGAGCAAATTGAAGCGACGCTGCAGGAGGTGGACGGGACGCTGAGCGTCTATTCCGAGCGGGTGACCGGCGGCAACTTCATCGATTTTAAGATCAAGCGTGGGGAAGCCGCCCGGTACGATCTGACGGTGAGCGACGTGCAGGATGTCATCAAGAGCGCCATAGGCGGTATGAATATTGGCCACACCATCGAGGGGCTGGAGCGGTATCCCATTAATGTTCGCTATGGCCGGGAGCTCCGGGATAATCTGCAGAAACTGCAGCGAACCCTGGTGCCGACGCCCACCGGCGCCCAGATTCCTATCAGTCAGGTGGCGGATATCCGGGTCACCAAGGGCGCGCCCATGATCAAGAGCGAGAACGCCCGCCGGACTGCCTGGATCTATGTGGATATCACCGGAAGCGATATCGGCGGATACGTGGAAAACGCCCACCAGGCGGTGCTGAATAATGTGAACTTTCCGGAAGGCTACAGTATGGTCTGGAGCGGTCAGTATGAGAGCATGCAGCGGGTGAAAGCCAGGCTGCAGGTGATGATTCCGATCACCCTGCTGATTATTTTTCTGCTGCTCTATTTCCACTTCAAGAATATTCCGGAGAGCATGCTGGTGATGATGTCACTGCCGTTTGCCCTGATCGGCGGGTTCTGGTTCATGTGGGTATTGAACTATAATATGAGTGTCGCCGTCGGGGTGGGATTTATTGCGCTGGCAGGTGTGGCTGCCGAACTGGGGGTGGTGATTCTGGTCTACATGAATAATGCCTTGAAAGAAAAGCCTATGATCAACGGGAAGTACCGGATTTCGGAAATCAGAGATGCGGTAATGGATGGCGCCGTGCAGCGCCTCCGGCCGGTCATTATGACCGTTGCCACCACTATTATGGGGTTGGTGCCGATTATGTACGGTCACGGGACCGGTTCCGAGGTGATGAGGCGCATCGTTGCGCCGATGGTGGGCGGCTTGTTTACGGCGACTATTTTGACGCTGCTGGTGCTGCCGGCGATCTTCTATCTCTGGAAACGGAATGCGGCGGGAGATGCTTCGCTGGAAGAAAGCCCGGTGTAAAACATACGAAGGTCGTTCCGAGTAGAAGGCTTTTCTCAGGAAGGAAGACAAAATATGACTATTGAGCTTGTTCAGACTCCTGTTCCGGGCAGGGAGTGGGGTGGTCATCCCTCTCCTTTTGTGTTTTGAAGGAGAGGGACCGAGGGTGAGGTTCTTGTCCATGGACTGTTTCCTTCTTGCGTCTTTATCACAGACTCAGTCATCTTCATACATATATTAATCATTATGGCTATGGAGCCGACTCAGTTTATGGTGAGTACAGGGAACATTGGATGCGTTCTGACCGAATGACCCCCTCTGACTCCCCCTTAGTAAGGGGAGAACCATAAAAATGACCTCAGCAAAATCAGTTCATGGTTCATTTTCTGAGTAAAGTTAATAGCCACAAAACAAAAGAATATCACCAACACGGAATTATTAAAAATCAGGTGACCGTATGAAAAAACTGTTCCTCAATAAACGAATTTTTATCATTGGAGTGTTAACGATTCTGGTGACTGTCACCGGGTGTGAAGACATGGAAAATCCCGCCGGTCCCGAAGAGGACCAGGCATCGCACACCATGCGGCTGCAGGTACAGCCACCTCCAACCCTGCGTACGGAGGAAACCTGGAATCTCTGGACATCTCCGCTGGATGTGACCATGGATGTCGAACTCGCTGGCGCGGAGCAGTCGGAGGCAGATGCTATGGGACGTCCCAAACTTAGATTACACAAGGTCGCGCATGAAGATTCGGCCGGTGCGGATTCATCGTGGATCGGCTCCTTTCACGGTGCCGGTATGGATATGAGTGTCATGTTCGGCGGCGGCATGAACATGTGGGAACGCCGTCACAACGGGCAAATGGAAGAGCACCATGCCCGCACGGGAGCGCATCACTATGGTGTGCAGATTCTGGATGCGGCCACCGGAGAACCGGTTCATGGGGGGATGGTGATTCCACAGAGCGCTGTGACGTTGTTTGCCGTTTCCAGCGGTGATACTACCGAGATTCATCTTAAACCGGCGCAGGGGTCGCATGGTTATCGATATGAATCCAATGCAGTGCTGGAGCCGGGAACCTACACCCTCCTGGTGGAAATCTCTCCGCCGAATTTCTACCGGACCGAGCAGACCCGGAATAAATGGACCTCGGTGATCACCACGAGGTTTACGGGATTCGAATTCGATGGGACCGTGAGTGAAGGAGTGATTGGCGACTCGGTTTTTACGACTTCTGGCGGCGACTCCGTGTACGTATCTCTAAAAGCAGGGGAACCCAGAACGTATGGCGCGGTGAACACCGGATTGCTGACGCCGGACCCTGAGGAAAATATCAATTTCGCCCTTCGCCTGGAAGATCCGACCAGGGAAGCGTTCGGACAGCCGGTATGCGAGGCAATTGTCACAATCACCGTCACCGATAACGAGACGGGAAATTCCGAGGAACAAACGCTGCATCCGACCTACGGACCGTTCGGCTATTACTACGGCGGGAATATGATGATGGAACTCTACCAGGGAGAGCATACGCATCACGGCGGCATGTTCGGAGGGCAAAATCAGGGAGGCTTCGGACATCACCACGGCCCGGGATCGATGATGGGGAGAAGATGAATCGGAATCATCGGTCGATTTTATGTGAGGATTTTATATAATTGTATGTAACGAGATTTATGGGCAGGAGACAAGAAGCATAAAACCGAGGAGTATTTATGTATTGTATAGAGTGTGGCGCGGCGTTGAAATCAAACGCCAAATTCTGTTCGAAGTGTGGCAATCCGGTCGGCGGTTCAAAAAAGTCGAAATCGAAACAACAGTCCGCGGGGAAGGCCAAATCGTCCGGGAACCGGGTGCGGGTGCCCATGCCTGTGCTGCTTATCGGCGGAGCAATCATCGTGCTGCTTGGGGCTGTGTTGTTACTGCGGAATCCGCAGGGAGGGGGTAGTCCGGCGATGTCGCCGCAGAACCAGCAGTTGCAGTCGAAAATGTTTGCCGTGGCCGAACAATTCCCGTGCCCCTGTGGTGAATGCAACGATAATCTCGCAGTCTGCGACTGCACCGCGCCTAATGGCGCCCAGGAGGCCAAACAGTTCATCTCCCAGGGATTGGCGGATGGCAAAACGGTGGAGCAGATGGTGACTGCCGTCCAGTTGAAGTATCAGGTCTCACCGGAGGGGAACTGAACTCCCTTCCGTTGCTTTCTGTGATCTCACCGGCAGATTGTTGGTTCGGTGAGGTTACTTATGAATATCTCTTCATATTTGCAGTTTCAGTGAAATTTGGTTATTTATACTTAAACATGACTGATAGGTGGATCTTGGTATTAAAAACAAAACTAACAGAAAGGAGAACACTATGAGACGGGTGCTGTCAACTCTGATCTCTGCAGCGGTTCTTTTGTTTGGCATACAGGTGTCAGCCCAGGAATCGCAGGCGGGCCATTCTCACGAAAAAGCCATGGCTCACGACGGCAAGGTGACCATGACCCAGGAGCACCATTTTGAAGTGGTGCCCATGATGCATGGTGTAAGTGTATTTGCCTATGATTACACCCAAAATCCCATTGACGTGAGCAATGCGGAAGGGATGATCACCCTGATGACCAAAGACGGAAAAGAACTGACCGCCGCGCTGAAACCCTATTCCGAAAGTATGGCCATGCACGAGGAAGGACAGGAAATGATGCAACAGGGTCAGCACATGGAATCCCTGCTGTTCGCAAATCTGGATCTTTCCGGAATCGATGCCAGGGAAGCCAAGGTGACCGTTACCATCACCGGACTGCAGTCGGAGGAGGAACCCCAGGTGAGTTTTCGGGAAACCATCGCGTTGACGGATTTACCGCAGAACTTCAGTCAAATAATGGGAGCACATATGGGCAGCCAGAGCCAGGGAAGTCACGAACATGGCATGAAAGAGTAAGTGATAACTGCGACCATTGAGTATTGAGACGAAGCCGCCTTGTTCATTCCGGGCGGCTTTTTTTGCACGGAAGCGTATCATCCGGAATGTTCATTCTCTGAGAAAAATTTTCAACTGTTAGCTGACTTACACAGAGCAATCCTCCGGGAGCATTATACTTGGGTAGTTCCATTTGTCGTAATGCATAATGCTCGAAAAAAGAGGAGGTACTACCCATGGTACGTAAAACATTGTTCATCCTTATACTCCTATTGTCGGTGGCAGGCATATATTTCTGTGACAGCAGCCCCATGGACAGTGGAGAAGAGGAGGACGACGAGGTCATGCCGTTTGGCAAAGCCACGGATGTGCAAATAGCCAAAGCAATCTGGTCCTCGGTTGAAGGGTATGACAACAACTGGGCGCAGTATCCCGGCAAAGAAGGCTGGCAGCCGGGAAACAGCCCTCATGGCGCCTGGTTAAAGTACTATGTTAACGAGACGGCAATGAGTGATTTGCAGAATTTTCCGCACGGATCAGTCATTATTAAGGAAAATTATCCTGACACCATGAGTTCCACCGGACCCATTACCATAATGGCGCGCATTGAAGGCTATGATTCGGAGATCTACGATTGGTTCTGGGCCAAATATCTCCCGGACGGAAGTCTTGATACCAATGAGGACGGCGTCAAACTGGCCGGGCAAGTGGCGAAAGGCGCCGGTGAGAA